>NZ_JAPQLF010000125.1:15564-34521 GCF_028982105.1 Wolbachia endosymbiont of Drosophila bicornuta
TGACCGTTCTTGTTATAAATACCAGAATAATAAGCTACTGATATTCTCCACCTTTTTTATCTTTAATCCATCATAGCTAGCGATGCAACAAAGCCATCTGGGATCCAGAAAACTTAACTTTAAATAAGTGGCTGCATAATAAAGACTAGATTCCAGTGTCAAGCACTGGAATGACACCATAGAGGCACTGGGATGAGATCCTTCCTAGTGGAGATTACTCTCAAATCACAATGTTCATACAGTTGTGGGCTTAACGGTATCTTTGCAGATACTATGGTAATTTATTCGGGAGATTTGCTGAGCGGTAAGATTTTTCCTGATATGCTGCAGTCTTCAGAAGCTAATTCCACAAATTTATCTGTCAGTTTATCAGGTGACACCAATTCAGATCCAGGAAATGCCTGCTCACTACCCACAGGTCCTTCCGTGTATACAGCATTTACACATAATTTTGTATGTTTTGTCTCAGATGCATATATCTGCACCATTATTTCTAGTGCAACTTTACTTGCAGCATACGGCATCCAATATGGATAAGAGGAAGGAGAAAGTGTCACTTCTGAGGTCATGAATATCGCTCTTCCAGCATTAGACTTTTTTAGCATTGGATCTAAGTTTTTTAGTAAGTACCAATTGGCAGTAAAATTTGTATTCATTACGTTCTGTAGCTCTTCAATCTCACAGTCATGAATGGGGTTCAGTTTGCCTAAAATTCCAGCACACGCAACTAATATATCAAGTGCTCCAGATTCTGATAATTTCAGGCTTTCTATCATGTTTGTCAGTATCTTTACATTCTCAAAGTCTAAAAGATCAAGCTGAATTAGTTTCACAGAGCCTTCTTTAAATTCTTCAAGCTCTTCAATTTCATTATATAGTGGCTTGAGATTATCAAGAGATCTTGAAATCAGAATCACACATGCACCTTCTCTTATAAACCTTTTTGCAACAGCAGAGCCTACTCCACCTGAAGCTCCGGTGATTAAAGCTACTTTACCTTCTAACTTACCCATTTCTTTCTCCTTAGCGAGATCCATTGAAATATTTTAGCTGAAAATTGAATTTTGCTCCATATATAAAAATCAAACTTAGCATATAAAAAAATAGTAATGACACTACCACACCACCTAAACTTCCATATATCAAATCCAGTTGGTCAAAGGAAGCTTTTAAATATTGCTTAAAAGCTGAAGCAGAAATCGTCCAAAGAATAACAGCTACACAAGATCCAGGAAATACGTCTGATAAATTTTGTTTTATGTTTGGTAACATAAAATATAGCCAAGAGACTACTGTGAAAAGTACAAATTCAATAAGTAAATACCTAGTATAACTTAGCCCCTGATAGGAAAAATCAATTAGCATTGGTACTAGTGTAGAAAACACTATAGTTAGAGTTATAATAAGCGTGATTACTAAAAATTGTAATATACTTAGTACTCTTCTTAATATATAAGGCGGCGAAACCGGAACTTTATAGGCCTTATTGAGTATTGTTCTAAGCCCTTCAATTGTCGATGAAGCGGTCCAAACAGCACCTACAATTGCTAAAGTTAGTAAGCTTTGCGGCGGGCCTGATATTATCTCCCTAATACGCGGCATCAAAGATGATAAAATATCCTGTGGCATGTTATCAATGATAAATACCCAGCCAATGTTGTACTGGTCTAAAAAATTTGCGAATGTTGACGCCACAGCCATTAAAACGATGAGAAAAGGAAATATTGATAACAGAATTAAAAATGATAAATACCCTGCATGCTCCACTCCATCATTATAAATTGTGTCAATCAAAGCACGATAAAGACAATAAACGATGCTGTAAAATTTCTGTAGCACTGTAATATAAACGAACCAAGAAAAGTATTCTAAATGAAATAAAGGATACTTTTAAGCAAAAAAATCCTCACCATTTACTTAAATTTAATCAAAATGGCAGATATAGCTCTTTTTACAATAATCCGAACAGATCATAATATGCTACTGCTCTACCATAGCCATAAGCACATATCTTATCCTATTCGGACTATTGCGAGAAGTGCTATAATCCAGCATTAAATAGAAATTATAGGAGGCATAATGAAAAATTTTCTTCTACTTGTGGCATTAATTCTCTCCTTTGCATTTGATGCAAATGCTCCTCCTACTACTTTTGTTGATACAAATGATACAACATCATCGGTGATATGCAAGATAATAGGCTATACTCACGGCATAGGTGGCCCAATGATCACAATAGTGATAATTGGTGCAGCGTTGCTTGCAATATTCGGCAGAATGCGGTGGCCAGCGCTTTTTGCACTCGGTGCATTTATTGCTGTGTTTTTTGGCGCTCCTGTAGTCGTTTCAAAAATAACACCAGGAGGTGTGATTTGTAAAGACGGTGCAGTAGCGAAGAATCCATAGAAATTATAGGAGGCATAATGAAAAATTTTCTTCTACTAGTGGCGTTAATTCTCTTCTTTGCATTTGATAATGTTTTTGCTAGCAGTGTTACTGATGACGCAACGTCAAACACAATATGCAAAATAGTAGGCTATACTCACGGCATAGGTGGACCGATGATCACAATAGTAATAATTGGTGCAGCATTGCTTGCAATATTTGGCAGAATGCCGTGGCCAGCGCTTTTTGCACTCGGTGCATTTACTGCTGTGTTTTTTGGCGCTCCTGTAGTCGTTTCAAAAATAACACCAGGAGGTGTGATTTGTAAAAATGGTGCAACTGCTTGCCCTGATGGTACCAACTGGGATACAAGTACAGGAGCGTGTAAAAAATAGGCGCTGCAGATTTAGAAAAGCATTAGCTAAACGGTGCTTCTTAAAGGAGCACCATTATTCCACAATTGTATAAATGTTGTCCAAGTGAATAACACTGAGATCCGGGAATTTTTATAAACTGATAGGATGACAAATTTACTAGAACCCTCACCATTGACTTAAATTTAATCAAAGCGATAGATAATCAAACATGAAACAGAAATTATAGGAGGCGTAATGAAAAATTTTCTTCTACTTGTGGCGTTAATTCTCTCCTTTGCGTTTGATGCAAATGCTAATACTAGTGGTGGCACCACCAACACCGTTTTTGTTGATGAAAGTGATACAACATCATCAGTGATATGCAAGATAATAGGCTATACTCACGGCATAGGTGGGCCAATGATCACAATAGTGATAATTGGTGCAGCGTTGCTTGCAATATTCGGTAGAATGCCGTGGCCAGCGCTTTTTGCACTCGGTGCATTTACTGCTGTGCTTTTTGGCGCTCCTGTAGTCGTTTCAAAAATAACACCAGGAGGTGTGATTTGTGAAGACGGTGCAGTAAAGAATCATCCATAGAAATTATTGGAGGCATAAACGTAGTTTTCTTTACTTGAAAGTGGTCAAGCTGACCACTTTCAGTGTCTATGAATACCTAATAAATTCTCTTTCTGTAATCATATCAGTTATAGCACTTCTCGCAATAGTCCGAATAGGATAAGATATGTGCTTATGGCTATGGTAGAGCAGTAGCATATTATGATCTGTTCGGATTATTGTAAAAAGAGCTATAAAGTCTGGATTCCAGCGCCACGCGCTAGAATGACAAGGCTTATCGTCATGTCACCGCGAACCGTCATACCGCGATTCATTCGCGGTATCTCAGCCGCTAACAAGTAGCGGAATAACGGTTGTCGTTTAGCTATGAATATTAAGAAATTTACCAAATGAAAAAAAAGGCAAAAGAAGCCCTGGTCATTGTCTATTTTCAGTATTGGCGTTCTTTAAGTCTTAAACACTTCAATTTAGCTGCTTTTGAATGCAACTCACCTTAGTTTGAATGTTTAAGAAATTTACTAAGCAGAAAAAAAGGCAAAAGAAACCCCGTGTTAGCTAGTTCTCACTCTCTAATCCTGCAAAATCGGCGTACTATACTGTCTTAAACGACTTATAAGCACGTTTCAGCTTATATAGGTAAAAACCCAGAAATGTTGTGAAGACATAAGGTGCACATAGTGTAAAAAATTAAAAACAAGACGCCAACTACGTTGTTTTCTTGCTGTTTAATCTGCACAGACGAAGATAACTGAATACCTTCATTATCATGATAAGGGGGCTGGCGAGGTTTGTCAAGGAAGTTTTGCATTTAATTCATTTGATAATTCAAAAAACTTGAAAGAATAAAGATAGTTATTAAAATTATCTTGATTTACATCAGTTATCCAAGTTTGACATTGAATACTTAACATTTCCTCTATTAACGCCTTTCTGTAATGTTTATCCAGATGAGACATTATATCGTCAAGCAGAAGAAGTGGTGCCTTATTGTAATGAATACACCTTGCTTTTACACTGGATAAAATAATAGAAAGCAGTAATAACTTTTGTTCTCCAGTGGAGCACAGATTTATTGGTACGTTTCTTTTTTGACAAAAAACCCGAAAATTATCGTTATGCACACCAAAGGTTACTCTACCAGTCAATGAATCTTTTTCTCTGTTTTCCTTTAGACGATTCTGAAAATATTCTGCAGTATCGTCCAAAGTTAGCTGGCTGCTGAATTTCAAACTTGCCTTCGGAAAAAACTCACTGGAATGGTTATCAATTGTGTCTTGTAGTGTCTTTAAAACAGACGATCGCATACGTAAAATACTAACTGCATTAACGGCCATTATGTTTTCAAGACTAGAGAGCCAATTTTCGTCCAAGGTGTTCTCTCTCAACAGTTTACTTCGCTCACGTTTAGCTTTTCTGTGTTTCATGTAGCAGCAAGTGTAATTTTCCTCAAACAGTGAGACTATACGGTCTAAAAATTTTAATCTGTCACTTGGAGAATTAAGAAGAACATAGTCCATTTGTGGAATCAGCCATATTACATTGGATATCTTATACAGAGATGAATAACTTGATTGCGTTTTTCCATCAATTTGTATTAGTTTCTTATCAAAACTCTTTGCGATACCAATTGAATTAAAATCCATTCCATTAAAAAAATCATAGTGCACTGCCCAATCTTCATTACTGAATCTATTTTGTATCTCACTGGCTTTTGCTTTTTTCATTCCATTGCTTTTAGCAAGCAACGAGATTGCTTCAAGTATATTAGTTTTACCAATACCGTTTTTGCCAGTTATTACAACTGAGCTATCATCTGAATCCAGTTCAAAGTTTGAGTGGCTACGAAAATTATGTAATTTCAGCTTTTTTATGTAGCAATGGGTAGCCATTAACCTATTCTTTAGTTTATATTCTCTTTACTTCTTCCAGAACCTCATCAACATGTCCACTAACTTTTACATTTTTCCAGATCTTCACTATTTTACCTTTTTTATCTATTAAAAAAGTAGTGCGTTCTATTCCCATATACTTTTTGCCAAACATACTTTTCTCTACCCAAACACCATATTTTCCCAACATTTCAGCATTCTCATCAGAAACTAAAGAAAACGGCAGAGAATATTTTGCTTTGAAGTTAGTGTGACATCTAACACTATCTTTTGATACACCAATTATCACTGTGTCAAGGAAAGAAAAATCATCTATTTTATCTCTGAAGCCTTTTGCCTCCATTGTACAACCCAGAGTATCGTCTTTAGGATAAAAATAAAGAACTACATTTTTTTTATCAAAAAATTCACTCAGTGATAAATTTTCACCAGAATCTGTTAGTAAGCTAAAATCGGGTGCATTATTTCCTACTGCTAATTCCATGCCTTGCTCCATTAATAACACTTCTATCTATAGTAGTATATTGTAGTCAGAGTATCAAATTTTATATATAGCTAACAGATAAGATTCTTGATGGGGGCTTATTGATGAATTTCTGCCTACCTTCTCGGCTTGCCGCTTTTGATAAAGTGTGGTTTTCGTCTGATGTAAGGCCATATCAAATAGATCCTATTAAAAATCAATCGAATCTTCACATGTTTGTTCTTCATAAAAGAAGTTCAATGTTATCGTAGTACCAAGTTTTGCTTCACTTTTAATGTCAAAAGTTCCACCCATTAACTCTACTAATTTCTTGCTTAGCGGCAATCCGATGCCCGTACCTTCGTTTCTATACCCCGAATCTGCTTGGCCAAAAACAGACATAACTTTATATATGTCCTGCTGCACTATTCCTATTCCATTGTCATGAAACTCAATAGTTAATAAGTTTTTTTCTATATTTTCTTTTATCACCATTCTTATTAAACCATCTTTGGGAGTAAACTTGATTGAGTTTGATAATAAATTTATTATAACTTGTTTCATTCTCTTGGGATCTGCAATGACTAATAATTGTTTATTAGTCATCTCTTTTTTTAAATTAATCCCGGCTTCTTTTAATTTAGGTAATAGCATATTTACGCATGAATCCATTATTTTGTTCAGGTTAAACTTCACTTTTTCTACTGTTAAACTACTTGATTCAGCTTTAGAAAAATCGAGCACATCATTAATTAAGGTAAGTAAGTGTGTTCCTGCATTATATATATCGTCTGCATACTCCTTGTATTGAGAATTATCCATTGAACCTAAAGTTTTATTTTTGATCAACTCCGCAAATCCAATAATAGCATTAAGAGGTGTGCGTAATTCATGTGTAACGCTTGCAAAAAACTTTAGCTTGTTTGCATTTTCTTGCTCTAATGTCTCTTTTATCTGCTGTAATTCAATGTTAGTTTTATGTTGCTTGGCTAGCATTTGGGTATTAGAAAAGTGCAAATAGAATATTATTAATATTAAGATTATTAATAATAGGCCCAAAAATGTTAAAAACAGGCCATATGCTATAACATAAGAATTATTGTAGTTTCGAAGAATCTTCAAAAAAAACGACGGTTTAACGCTATTTTCATGGAATATAGGGAAAATAGAAGTTAATGTATTTCCTGTAGTATAAAATATTTCTTGGTTACTTAATAGTTTATCAATTTCATCGTTTGTAAGTAACTGTTCATAATCATAATCTTGAGTGTTAAAATTACTGAATATTATTCTGCCGTTTTGATCATACAGTATTAAGCTGAAATCCTTCACTTTGCTCACTGATTGTAATAATTCAGCACGTAGTTTTACTAGTTGGTTTATGTAGTCAAAATTTTTGTATTTAATGTGATGCTTTTCTATTAGTAAATAATGGTATTTTTTTATTATGCCATTTTCCAGTACGCTTTTTAAGTTTACACTTGAATCACGGTAAGAAGAAAGGAAATTACTCCTTAGTAAATAATTACAATATATCACACTGAATAAAATCATAAAAATTGATGAGAATAATGCGATAACTTTTGTGTATTTGTTTTTCCCCAGTGCAGAAAACATTAATTTACCTATCTTATACATATCCTTACTCATTGCGAAACAACGGCTTTTATGTTATTAATAATAAAATTTAGCATATAACATTTTATGACAATTTCTCCTATTTTGCCAGTTTATTCTCATGTTAATATAAATTTTTCTCATGGCAAAGGTATCTACCTATATGATGTTGATGGTGAGCGCTACGTAGATTTTCACTCCGGAATAGCCGTTAGTAGCTTAGGTCACACCAATTCACGATTAATTAGTGCTCTTAAATTGCAAGGGGAAAAATTATGGCATATATCAAATACCTATAATATACCTGCTGCCAATAATTTTGCAGAAAAATTAATAAACAATAGTTTCGCTGACACTGTATTTTTCTCAAATTCTGGATCAGAGGCAGTAGAATGTGGACTTAAGATTGCTAGGATCTATCAAAATGGAAAAGGCCATAAAAATCGTCACAGAATTTTAACATTTCATGGTGCATTTCATGGAAGAACCTTTTTAACTTGTGCTACAAACGATAAACAGAAATTTTCTGAATTACTAAATCCCTACATTGATTGGTGTGATAACATCGAGCCCAATATTGAGAGCGTAAAGAAAGCAATTTCAAGTGGTATAGGCGTTATATTAATAGAACCAATACAAGGGCAAGGTGGTATCAAAGTAATGAATGAAGTCTTTATGAAAGAACTAAGAAGGCTGTGTGATGAAAATGACATATTGTTATTTTTTGATTGCGTACAATGCGGTGCTGGTAGGACAGGAAAATTATTCGCATACGAACATATAGGAGTGGAACCTGATATATGTGCTCTTGCAAAGGGAATAGGCGGGGGGTTTCCGCTGGGGGCTTGTCTTGCAACTGAAAAGGCTGCTAAATATATGGCAGTTGGTATGCACGGTTCCACTTTTGGTGGCAATCCGCTTGCAACCTCAGTAGGTAATGCTGTGCTCGAAGAATTGCTCAGCCCCGGCTTTTTGAAAAATGTTGAAATTAGAGGTAAATACTTAAAAAATAAACTAGAAAACTTAGCAAGTAAATTTTCAATAATAGAAGAAGTGAGATGGAAAGGGTTAATGCTTGGAATAAAAGTGAAAGCAGACAATCAAAAGTTTGCAGAAGAGTTAAGTCATCGTGGTTTACTCACTGTTGGAGTAACATCAGATAACGTTGTGAGAATTTTACCTCCACTAATTATCACTGAAAAAGAGATTGATGAAGGAATTGAGATTCTGGCTCAATATTTATCTGAGAAATCTTCTGATTAGATGCTTGATATTAATATGAACGACAATCTGGTATGCTTAGGAATTATTACCTCTCCTCACGGAATTAAAGGAGCTGTTAAATTAAAAACTTTTACCGAAAAACCTGAAAATATATCCTTATATGGTGAGCTAATAAATGGTGATGAGAATTATAAAATAGACTCAGTATCTGTCATAGGTGATAATTTAGTAATAGCTACAATGAGCGGAGTAAATTCCCGTAATGAAGCAGAGCTTTTAAGGAATAAGAAGCTATATATAGAAAGAAGCAAGTTACCAGAGCTAAATGATGAGGATGAATTTTATCAAAGTGACCTTGTAGATATGGAAGTAAGGCTGAAAAGTAATGAATTATATGGCTATGTAAAATCTGTGTATAATTTCGGCTCAGGGGATATATTAGAAATTTTAGTTATCAGCACAAAAAAACGTATTATGCTATCTTTCACTAAAGAGATATTTTCACATATAAATATAAAGGGGAAGTATATAGTATTAAATATGCCAGAATTTATTGACTAATAAAGACTTTGATATTTATATAAAGCTATTTATAATTGTAAGATCAAACTGAAAATGTAATTATGGCAGAAAGAGCTAACGATATCAGACCAGGTCAGGTGTTGGAACATAACGGCGGATTATTTTTGGTTGTAGGTATTATGCATACTCAACCTGGTAAAGGTGGTGCATACATACAAGCTGAAATGAAAAATATCAAGACCGGAGCAAAACACTATGAAAGATTTCGCTCTGATGCAACAATCAGAAGGGCAATTTTAGATGAAGAGGAGTATGTTTACCTTTTCACTGAAGGAAACATTGTAAATCTTATGCATCCAAGTAATTACGAGCAAATCACTATAAATTTGGATTTATTGGGAGAAAAAAAGATTTATCTACAGGATAACATGAAAATTAAAGTTGTAGCTTATCAAGACAAAATAATTTCTGCGCATGTGCCTGATTATGTTACACTTGCTGTGAAAGAAACAGAGTCTGTTATTAAAGGACAAACTGCTACTGCTTCTTATAAGCCTGCAATTTTGGAAAACGGAATGCGCGTTAACGTGCCTCAGTTTATAAAAGAAGAGGATAAAATTGTAGTATATACTCCAGATGACAGCTATTATGAAAGAGTGAAAGAGTAAAAAGAAGAATGTCCATCTCATCACCACGAATTAATGTGATGCTTGATTCTGTGCGTAGTGCTTCCAGGCAGCTTATGCGCGATTTTAATGAATTACAAATCTCTAATGTTAAATCAGCAGACTTTATCAATAAAACTTATTCAAAATCCAAGCAAACCATATACGATTGCTTGCACGATTACAAACGAGACTATGATTTTATTTTTGAAGATGATACTGATCAAGAAGTAAAAGGTGACACTTATACCTGGTTTATTATGCCTATAGATGGCAGGGAGAATTTTTCTAGTTGCATGGTTTATTTTGCAGTATCAGTCTGTCTCATTCATAAAAATAAAGTTGTGGCAGCTGTAATTGATGCTCCGGCTCTTAGAGAAACTTTTTGGGCAGAAGAAAAGAAAGGTGCCTTTCTTGAGGATTTTAGATCTCGTCATATAAAAATGCGGGTGAAAAGCCGTGAAGGGGGTCTAATAGATGTAAGTGGTAATTTGTTAAATAAATTGCTGCCTGGCAATAGTAGTGTACGCTCCATCGGTTCAACAATTTTAGGCTTTGCATACCTTGCGGCAGGAAGGCACAGAGGAACAGTTTATTCTGGAGTTAACAAATATAAAACCTTGCTCGGTAGACTTTTTCTGCAAGAAAGCTGTGGAAGGCTAACAGAAGACAACGGATTGATTATTGCTGGAGATATAAAACTATAGCTAAAGTAATTTATGTTTACCTACAATTTGATAAGCGTAAAACTCGTCATTCCGCCACTTGTTAGCGGAATCCATGCCGAGATACCGCGAATAAATCGCGGTATGACGTAGGGCTGTACTAGCTATAGCATAAACAGGCTAAAGAGATAGACAACTTCTCAAAAACTTTTACAAGAGATTCTGTTAAATGCTCTATCATTTCATCTGTATGATAAGGTGTAGGGGTAATACGGAAACGCTCAGTTCCTCTTGGAACTGTCGGGTAATTTATATGTTGAACGTATATTCCATACTCATCAAATAATAATTTTGATGCTTTTTTGGATAACTCTGGGTCGCCAATTATTATTGGAATTATATGAGTTTCTGTTAAAATGAAGTTAATTCCTGCATTTCTCAGTGAGTTTTTTACTTTTTCAACAACTTGCTTTTGCTTTTCCCTTTCAATGTTGCTTGATTTTAGGTGTTCAACGCTTGCCTTTGCTGCCGCTGCTAAAACAGGCGACATAGCAGTGGTAAAAATAAATCCTGGAGCGGAACTTCTTATTACATCTACCAAGCTCTTTGAAGACGCTATATACCCACCCATCACTCCAAAAGCCTTTGATAGTGTACCTTGAATAACGGTTATTCTATCCATCAGGCCTTCTCTTTCTGCAATTCCGCCACCATGTGAACCATACATGCCAACTGCGTGCACCTCATCCAAATAGGTAATTGCATTATGTTGATCTGCAAGATCGCATATTGCTTTAAGCGGCGCTATATCGCCATCCATTGAATATACGGATTCAAGTGCTATTATCTTTGGTGTTTTTGTGTCTACGGACTTTAACAACTGCTCTAAGCGATCAACATCATTATGTCTAAATATATGTTTTGGCCTTTTTCCTGATTTTATGCCTTCTATCATCGAAGAATGGTTCTTCTCGTCTGAAAAAATTACTACGCCAGGAATAACAGACGATAAAGTGCTAAGTGTTGTCTGGTTAGCGAGGTAGCCACAAGCAAAAGTTAAAGCAGCCTCTTTTTTATGCAAACAAGCTAAGGATTTTTCCAGTTCGACAACCTCTTTTGTTGTACCAGATATATTTCTTGTTCCCCCCGCACCAATTGATGAATTTTGAATAGCAGCAATAACTTTCTCGTTCTGCGACATTCCCAGATAATTATTACTGCACCAGACGATTACTTCCATATTTCTTTCATAATCCATAATGTGGGGGAGCCTACCTGGCAATGACGCAAAGTGCGTAAATTCACGGTAGCGCCCCTCATCTTTTATATCTTTGATTTTGTTTAAGAATATTTCTTCGTAGTTTACCAAGTTTTTATTCACTAATAATTAATACAATTATAATAAATTATTAAACGATAGACTACTATATTTATTCATCGTCAGCTACAGCAAGGTGTAATTTTTTGCATATCATCATTAACCCTTTCGACCTTATCGTTTTCAATTAAGGTTTTAGGCCTATAGCAGTAGGTAACTATAGCTACAATAAGACAACAAGCTCGAACTGCTATCCACACTGCTAACATTTCTAAGTAAACAGAGATAGCTATCGAAGCTACTGCAGCCACGACTAGTGTTGAAACAACTATAGTAGACAATGTGCTTTTTTTGATATTCTGTGGAGAATCATTATCTTCTTCACTTGGATCATTATCATTTTCTATATCTTTCATGAGAGGCTTGTGATCATCCAGAGTTATAGTGGAAGCACTATTAGATTGACTTATCACCATACCTATAGACTGCACAGATACACTACTATCATCCACCCCTTTGCTATTCTGCTCTAGATTATCGGCAGGTAGTTGATCACTACCATTCTTTGACACTACACCTAGACTACTATCACCTGCACTTTGCAAATTAGTATTACCTTTTTCACTTGAATCATAACTCTGTACCATAGGTTGAGCTTCCAGCAAAAGTACACCATTTTGATTACTTGCAACTTCATCAGTATCTTCACTAATAGTTTCAACCAGACAACTCACATCCCCTGAAACCTGCGCATCAACATGAATAACACGCTCTCTATCCACAAAGGATAATACTGTGCTATTGTCCACATAGCCGCTGCTTTGTAAACTCACACCACTTTTTTCCACTTTATTGTTTTCAGTATCACTACTCACAGGAGTTACCTGATCACTTATAGTAGCGCTAACATCTTGTATATCTTTATTGTTTTGATTATCAGACTGTCTACCATTACTTTGAACATTATTCACTTGTCCAGAATTTTCTTTAGCTACTAAAGGTGTTGGCACTGATTTTGGTTGTGGCTCTTGTTTATCACTATCACCTTCAAGCGTAGAACCATCCTTACTATTTGTTGTACCTAACATAGATTCTTCTGCATCATAAAAAACTTCATCACTTAGAGAAGCTTGTTTTTCCTCATCGCTATCAACTGATAACACGGTAGCACTTTTACTTTGAGGAACAAGAGCGTCCTGTGTACTTAAACTTTCAATATCATCCGTTTGTTCTGGAACTGGAGTCTCAGAAACTTCTTGTTGCTCTTGAGTATTAGAAGGCTGTGCCTTAAGTTTTGCACTTTCTTCTGGTACATGTTCAGCAGGTTGAGCATGAGCTTGTTTTTTCTCATCATCAATATTAACAGGAGCTTCCTGACTACTTGTAGTAGCGCTAACATCAGTTACTGATGATACAGCAGCCTTAGCATCAGTTCCAATGCTTTTGATCTTTTTTTCAAGAAAATCTCTAGTTTTTAAGAGTGTGTTTCTCTGATCAATGCATCTTTGCTTCTTAGTAGGACCTGGATTGATAATGTTCTTCTCCTCCTCCTTCTTCTTTTGAATTTCAGCATTTACTTTGTCTATGATACTCTTCAAAATAGGTTCATCTTTTATATTATTCCTTTTTAAGTAACTCTCCATCGTCTTAGGAATGTAGATAGCATTCAACAATTTCTGCTCTGTGCTGTTTTTATTTCTAGACATTTTCTGCTTTGTACTTTTTTTATCTCTAGACATGTTACCCCACTATAATCATTATCTATAGCTTCTTCTATTGAAGCCTCTTCATTGTTCATAATATTTTCTCGTCTGTCCACATTTTCTTGTGGTTGTTGACTGCCAGTACTTTCAAGTCCTGGATTTTCTGATAGAATGTCACTTGTTATAACTGGAATTTCTAATTCATCTGCAACGTTATTACTTCTTTTTCGTATTATAAAAGTTCCAGGAGTTTGGCACATTTCATCCCACAAATCTTGACGTTCATGACAGGAATATTTTTGCACATCAATAGAAAATTGCAGAATATTTCTAATTTGCATTAAACTGAATATTAGATCAATATTCTTTTGACGTTTATTGTCTTTTGGATCTTTAGTGTATTCATCATACACTATGCAAGCAGTCTGAACTAATCCATTTACAATACCTGGAAGACGGCTGTTATATTCACGTAAAGCTTCAGATTGCAATAATTTGTTTTCCTTTTCCAGATCTTCTATGCGCTTTTCTATGCTAGATTTAAAAATCTTACACTCCTCTTGAAAAATTACGTTAATTGCACCCTCTTCTGTGTATAAGTATAGCACTTCTCGCAATAGTCCGAATAGGATAAGATATGTGCTTATGGCTATGGTAGAGCAGTAGCATATTATGATCTGTTCGGATTATTGTAAAAAGAGCTATAACATACTTCCTTGACTAAGGAGTAATCTTCTTGGCCTATTGAGTAGTGTGTTGCATTTTTCAGTATATTCTGTATGACCGGCCTAATCACTTGCTCATTATGTGATACGTTTTGATGGATTTCTTTAGTGTAAAAAAGCACCTCGACTATAACGTCTGTGTTTGTGTATTCAACATTAGACAATGCAATGAGGATTGATTCGTGTATGTTATCAAGTTCGTTATTTTTAAATTTTTGATTGAGATAGCCGATAACATCATTGCTGCATTTAGCACATTTTTCACACAAGTGCTCGATAAATGCAATATTACCAGCATCCAATGGAGTTTTCAGAATTAAATCATAAATTTCTTTTCTGCCACGAGCTCATATGTTTTTCAGGATTTGTTGCCCTAGTATTGTAATAACTTTATCATCCGCAAATGCTTGTTCATATACATCGTAAATGGCATGATCTGCACTATTAGTGTATCGTTTGCACAGGTATTCAATGACAGATGTGTGTTCCTGGCTTATCGCAGTTTCTAATAAAGTAACAAAACTCTTTTTTAATAACTCTTCTGTTGAGGCTTTTTTAGTTAGCTTATTAATATATCTTTCAAATGCACCCAGCACTATCGTGATGAATTCTTCATTTTTGATCAGAGACGCTGTTTCAAGCACACCATACAAAGAATCAGGATTACTTGTTTTTAACACCTGTCCAAAATCTCTTAAAACGTATTCGACAAAAACTGCATTTAATAATTCTTGCTCTTTTCTTAATGCTATAACTGAGAAAAAACCAATCTTATTAGGTTCGACAAGTTGTATAGTTTGATCTTTTAATCTTCCATAAACTCCATCGGTACCATGGAATTTTTCTATAAAAGCTTCAATATATTTTTGACCACCAACAAGGAGAGGTAAAAGACTTAAATTTCCTTCAGCAAAAAGAAAATCCTGATATTGCTCTACTAGCTTGTCATTAGCTGCAATTGCCAATAGTACCAATTCTTTTACTGAATAATCATACTTGAAACCCTCTTGATCAAATTTATATTGTGATAGTACATTTGAATATATATGTTGATGGTTGCTTCCGTTTTGTAACTCCAAATTAAGTTGATTTGAACAGAAATCTTTGAGATTTTCATTATCCAGCGTAATAGACCTGCCTTCATAATCTTCAATATTTTGTACAACCTTGTCTAATTCTTCACAATTATCTTCTTGTATAGCTTGATTTAAGATATTTATAATCTCAGCAAAAGTTAAGTTTTTAGGAATGATACCATATGAATCTTCATCTTTTAACTCTACAGTAAACGACCTATCACAACCATCAGGAAAGTTTGCAAGTATTGCATTCTCTAAACTTAGATCTTCAGGTGGTATGCTACATGGAGTAGCTGGTATCTCTTGACTTTCGCTATCTAAAACTTCAAACTCTTCTCCAATACCTGAATCTTCAGAATCTGGTTTTTCAAAACCATGCCAACTTTTGATTAATCTTTCAGAATTTGATTGGCCCTGTGAAGTTGTATCTTGTGATACAAAGTCTCTAAAATTGGAACCAAACATGTTTTACCTCCTAACCAGCAGCTAAGCTAAGTATAGCATTAAACAGAAATCTTGCCAAGCAAATTATTCAGTCTCTTAGCAAAGCTGCTCGCGTCATCCATCTCTTCGCCTTCCACGATGCAAGCTTGGTAAAACAATAAGTGAACCATGTCCTCCAATGTTGGGTTTTCACCACTTTCAGCATAAGATTTCATTATACTCTTTATTACAGGATGCTTAGTGTTAATTTCAAGCACCTTTGGCGTGCGGTAATTTAGCTGCTTTTGTTCACGCAAAAAACGCTCCATGCGAAGATCCATAGCACCCTCATCAACCGCTAGGCATACGGGACTATCAGTCAATTTTTTGGAAATTTTTACGCTTTTTACTGAATCTCCAAGCACTGTGGTAAAATATTGCAATATAGTTTCCTCAGTTTTTTCTTCATTCGATTTGTTTTCTTCATTTTTCTTATCTTCTTCTGAAGAGAATTTTTCCAAATCAACATCAGCGCGAGTCACAGACTTAAACTTTTGATCTTTATATTCATGAATTACACTAGTCCAGAAATCATCCACTGGATCAACGAACAGAAGAACCTCCAGCCCTTTACTGACGAACCCCTCAAGTTGTGGACTGTTTTTCACTGAATCGAGGCTATTTCCGGTGAGATAATAGATATGTTCCTGCTCAGGCTTCATTCTGCTTATATAGTCATCAATGCTGACTAATTTCTCATCACCAGTACTATGAAATCTGCAAATTGAGAGTAGTGCTTCTCTCTCATCAGTTGGCATAGCTTCACAAAGACCTTCCTTTAAAACTGCACCAAAATTGGTCCAGAATTTTGTATATTCCTCTAAATTCTCTTTTGCTTTTTTACCGAGCTCTGATATCACACGCTTAGTGAGAGATTTTCTGATCTGCTCAACAACACGATTATTCTGCAGAGTTTCTCTGCTGATATTAAGAGGCAAGTCCGGTGAATCAACCACGCCTTTCAGAAAACGCAAGTATTGTGGTATAATCTGTACGTTATCTTCAGTGATAAATACTTTATTTACATATAACTTTACAGAGCAACGTCTATCTGGATGGAATAAATCAAAAGGTTTTATAGAAGGAACATAAAGCAAGTTTGTATATTCTATTGCACCTTCATTTTTATTATGCAATATCATCCAGGGCTCCCCGCCAACGTGAGCAACACTGCGGAAAAAATCGTTGTGCTCCTCTTGAGTAACGTCATTTTTTGGCTTAGTCCAAATTGCAGCCTTACTGTTTAACTTTTCACTTTTTCCTTCTTCGTCTATAAATTCAACAGGAAAATTTATGTGATCAGAGTAAGTAGTGACAATATTTTCAACACGAAATTTATCTAAAAACTCGTTTTCTTCAGGATGCATAATGAGCGTAATTTTGGTTCCGCGAGGGACTTGATTATCTGACTTGCTGATTGAATATTCCCCATCTCCTTTGGATTGCCAGATCCAAGACTCCTCTTCTCCAGCTTTTCTCGATTCTACTATTACTTCTGATGCAACCATAAAGCTTGAGTAAAAACCAACACCAAACTTCCCAATCAGCTCCACAGTTTGGCTTGAATCCTTGCTATTCTTAATCGCATCCAAGAACTTTTGCGTACCAGAGCTTGCAATTGTACCAAGATTGTCTATTAAATCCTGTCTATTCATTCCAATGCCATTATCAGTGATATATAGCTCGTTCTTATCTTTATTGGAGCTGATAGTGATTTTTAATTCGTCACTCAAATCTAGCAAATTAGGGTTTAGTTGAGATTCATAGCGCAACTTATCACATGCATCTGATGCATTTGATATTAATTCACGCAGAAAAATGTCTTTATTGGTGTAAAGTGAATGAATCACTATATTCAGTACTTTCCCTACCTCAGCGTCAAATTTTAAATTTTCAGTTTCTTGTACATTATGCATTTTGAGCTCCATTATTTGCCTACTACCCTAATAATTTAAGTATTGAATCACGATCTTTCAAGGTCACGTACACCAAAATTAATGTGGGTGTAGTTATTATGACACCCAATTTATGGGATCTCTTGCATAACAAACTTTTGGCAGCGCATTGGATGAAACGAAAAACTTCCTTGACACCATTCGCCAGCCCCCTTATCATGACGTCCAGTACAATGTTGCAAATTAAAAATCTCTCCATCCTGTGCTGGTTCTTCGATTCTAAACGCCACTTCTACCTGGTCATAACCAATCTGAATTCGTTCTACTAATGCTTTAATGATGCCACGCTTAGTTTGCCAATCTAGCTGTTACAAATTAGATTTTACACTGGAATAAAGACTCTTTATACTGTTGATGATAAGGTTCATTCCCTTCTCTATTGCTTTTTGATCAACTACCTTTTTATTCTCTTCTTCTATCCCTCTTAAGCGTTCCCTCATTCCTTTCATCGTCTGTTTAAATTCTTCCTCACTTATATATCCTTTATCTCCTACATTTTCTTGACTATAATAGTCTTCCATTAACTTTTCGATGCCTTGTTTTATTTGATTTTCCCTTCTTGCAAACTTCTTATCTGATGATTCATCATTTTTATTTTCTGCAATTCTACTGTGATACTCATTTTTTATTATCTCTGGGTTTTTTAGTAAATTTTTCACCTTTTCCCATATAGCTGTTTCTAACATATCTGTACGGACCAATTTATTAGTACACTTCTCCCTACCATCAGTAATACGTATAGTATAGCACTTCTCGCAATAGTCCGAATAGGATAAGATATGTGCTTATGGCTATGGTAGAGCAGTAGCATATTATGATCTGTTCGGATTATTGTAAAAAGAGCTATACTACTACAGCGATAATAGCTAAACTTTTTTCCTTCAACTCCACATTGTGCACCACTATGCGCATATCCAGAGTTTTGACACACAACTAGACCTTGTAATAGATATTTCTTTTTTCCTATTTGGCAGTAGATAGAACCAACTTTTTCTTCAACACATTCATCAGCAGAGAGACCTATTGTTTTTGCAACAATATCAACAGAAATTCCTTCTTTAACCAAACCCTTTGCAATTTTTATTCTCTCCGTTTTTTTACTACTTTTCTCACTAATTTGAACAAACTTGGTTAGTAAACAAAATATCTTACGTAACTCTTGATCATTAATCTTTTTATATTCTCTTACTAAATTTAATATTTCTTCCCCCTCATCTTCAAGACAGATTTTTTCATTTGATACAGGAATAAGATCCTTAATATTATAGCACTTCTCGCAATAGTCCGAATAGGATAAGATATGTGCTTATGGCTATGGTAGAGCAGTAG
>NZ_JAPQLF010000125.1:34571-52240 GCF_028982105.1 Wolbachia endosymbiont of Drosophila bicornuta
GGTGTGCCGTAGAGACACAAAGAATGTTCAAGTAAGAGCAAACTAAGTGCAAAAGCTGCACAGTAGATGAGGGTAGGTCCCTCGGAACCGGTTTACAAGAGCAGGCTTCAAACAACCATAAGCTGCTTTGGTAAAGAGCCAAGGTAGTGAGCGTTATGGAAAAGGCGCAATTATGCGTCATGTATGAAATAGAGAGATGAACGTAAGTGAACCACTGATGAAGTGTCGAAACCAGTTGTATGACGTCAAAACCAGGGGGTCGTTTGTAACCTGGGATAAGGCTATCGGGAGCTTGTTTACTGGATAGCTGGCGTCCGGCATAAAGGTGGCATGAATCTATTTCAGGCTATTGTGAAGAACTACGGGAACCTGTCGTTTCGATGATAAGGAAGAAATCCAAGGAGCTGATCTCCAAGGATGAGAGTACTGATGCGGAAAACAGGGGCGGATCAGCTCGTAGTAGTAAAGAAGTTTCTGTAATGGAAATGGAGCGAAGGGGCTGAGTTATTCAGTTTTAATTATTTGTCAAACGAAAGGGAGGAGTAAATGAATAAAACAAAGTCTTCTGATATACCGAAGCAACTTATTTGGAGAGCTTATAAACAAGTATCGAAAAATAAAGGTGCTGCTGGTGTGGATGAGGTTTCGATAACAAAGTTTGAAGAAAATCTAAAAGACAATCTGTACAAACTATGGAATCGGATGTCATCGGGAAGTTATTTTCCAGAGCCGGTAAAAGCTGTTGCGATACCAAAAGATACAGGAGGGCAAAGAATTTTATGTGTTCCTTCAGTATTTGACAGGATAGGGCAAACGGCTGCTGCTATGTATCTAGAGCCGCTGGTAGAACCAAAATTTCATGAGGATTCATATGGTTATAGACCAAATAAGTCTGCACTGGATGCGGTAGATACAGCTCGTAAAAGATGCTGGAGGTACGATTGGACGATAGATCTTGATATATCTGGATTTTTCGACAATTTGGACCACGGCTTGGCATTGCAAGCTATCAAAAAGCACACAGACTGCAAATGGGTCATACTGTATGTTGAAAGATGGATGAAAGCTCCAATTCAGCAAGCAGATGGCAACAAGGTAGTAAGGGATAAGGGAGTTCCGCAAGGGGGTTCAGTTAGCCCGATCATTTCAAATATATTTATGCATCATGCATTTGATATGTGGATGAAACGAAACTACACAACAGTACCATTTGAAAGATATGTGGACGATGTGATAGTGCACTGCAAAACTAAGGAACAGGCGGACTTTATGCGAGCAGCAATCAAAGAAAGATTGGCACAATGTAAGCTAAAATTACATCCTGAGAAGACGCAAATAGTGTACTGTAAGGATGATAACAGGAGAGGTGGGTTTCCAATACAAAGTTTTGACTTCCTGGGCTATACATTTAGACCTAGGTTAGCGAAGAACAACAAAGTAGGAACCTATTTTGTCTCGTTTCTACCTGCGATTAGTAACAAGGCCAAGAAAAAGATCTGTCAAGTCATAAGGTCATGGAAAATACGCAGACAAACATCAACAACTTTAGAGGAAATATCGAGGAAAGTAAATCCAATAGTCAGAGGCTGGTTTCAGTACTATGGCAGGTTTTACAGGCAAGAAATATACAAACCTCTGAAGAACATAGAGCGGCAACTGGAAAAGTGGGTCAAAAGAAAGTATAGGAAGCTTCGAACTCGAGGAAAACTAGCAAGCCAACTTCTAGGAAGAGTAAGAAAGGAAAATCCAGATACTTTCTACCACTGGACGTTAGGGTTAGGTCAGAAGACTGAATAATGGAAGCTGTATAAATCGAGAGGTTTACGTACAGTCTTGTGAGGGACTGGTGGGGAAGTTCCGCCGGTCTACTCTCCTGATTTCTATTACAATTTGCATATTGATTATGCTATTTTTTGGATCTAGCCTGGCAAGTTAATAATAATTTAACTAATTACAATTAAAACAGCTATAAGGTTAATTATGAGGCAAAACAAAAATTTTTGAATGGAACGATCTTGACAAGTGCTACGTTGAGATAAGTTTTGCATAAAAATACTGCTTTTACGGTGTGAGGCTAGAGGTTTGTAAAGCAGTTAGCAGGTTGTCATCTAAGTAGCGTGACCAGAGCTAGATTCCGCGAACACGCCGCGGAATGACGACTATGCAACATGCGTTGCGGAGTGACGATTATGGTCATACCGTCACGGTATCTCACAAACATGTAGCAGTAATGACAAAATCTCAAGTTATATGTACACTTTTATATTATCTACCTACTAAAAAAACAGAAAAATGCTCAAACGTAGCGGTCCAAAAAAATTAAAGTCTATAATTGAAAACTATGCATTAAAATGCATGAAAAATAAGATTAGTAAAAATGAAATACGTCTTATTTTAAACTGGCGAAATATAGTAGGGAAAGAAATAGCAGAGTGTACAAAACCGAAAAAGATCTCATATGCACAGAATATAAATTCGGGTGTGTTGCATCTGGTAGTAACAAATGGCAGCAAAGCATTGGAAATTCAGCATATGATTTCTCTTATAATAGAAAAAATTACGATATTTTTTGGTTATAAAGCAGTATATGGTATAAAAATTAAGCAAGAGAGTATTGACTATTTGACTATATAAGGTAATCTAAGTACATAGAATAGTTTGGTATATTGAAGTGAGTAGAGTTTGTGAGTTAACAAATAGAAAAAAATCTTTTGGTAATAAGGTATCACATTCGAATCGTAAAACAAAGCGTACCTTTCTTTTAAATTTACATAAGGTTACGTTAACAAGTGATATATTGAATAAAAAGTTTAGATTTCGTGTGGCAACAAGAACTTTGAGAACTATAGATTACAAAGGTGATTTAGATGCTTTTTTACTCAACACAAGAACGATTAAACTAAGTGAGAAAGCGCAGAAGATAAAAAGAAGGTTGAAAAAAGTTTTAGTAAAGCAAGAGGTAGAGTTAGCAGTTTCAGATGCATAGTAAGCCTCCATGTCTCAGAGCAAAAGCTCCGACCGGTGAAGTATTCAATGAGACCTTAAACATCGTTAAACTGCATAACTTGCATACAGTGTGCGAAGAGGCTGCATGTCCAAATATTGGTGAATGTTGGAATAAACGTCATGCTACTGTGATGATTCTTGGTTCTGTTTGCACTCGTGCTTGTGCATTTTGCAACGTTGCAACTGGCATTCCTGATAAACTAGACCCTCATGAGCCAGAAAATTTAGCAAAAGCGATAAAAAAGTTAAACTGGAAACATGTTGTCATTACTTCCGTTGATCGTGATGATTTGCCAGATGGTGGCGCAAATCAGTTTATACAGTGCATAGAAGAAATTAGAAAGATAACTTCAGAAACAACAATAGAGATTTTAACTCCTGATTTTTTAAATAAGAAAGGAGCATTTGAAGCAATCGCTGTTGCATCACCTGATGTCTATAACCACAATATTGAAACAGTGCCGAGATTGTATGCAAAAATAAGACCACGAGCTCGCTATTTTCATTCACTATATTTGCTGAAGATGGTAAAGCAGATTAATCCTAAAGTTTTCACAAAGTCGGGGCTTATGGTTGGTCTTGGAGAAACAAAAGAGGAAATATTTCAGGTTATGGACGATTTGCGCAGTGCTGAGGTTGATTTTATTACAATTGGTCAATATCTACAACCAACTCCAAAACATGCAAAACTTGATAGATATGTTACCCCAGAAGAGTTTGAGCATTATAAATATATCGCTTACTCCAAAGGGTTCCTAGTGGTTGCATCAAGCCCACTAACTCGGTCATCATACCACGCTGAAGAAGATTTTAACAGGCTCAAGGCCTGCCGTTGACATCTGTGTTAATTCAAATTAATTTTTGCTAATTATAAAGGAGTTTTTACGTAATGTCTACTATAAAAATCGAGAAGAAATCACAATTAGTTAAAGAGGTATTCGACTCCGTGGCAAATCGCTATGACACCATGAATGATATAATGAGCCTCGGAATGCACAGATTATGGAAAGATAGGATGGTAAATAGTGTGCATTTTACAAAAAACTCTAAGGTTTTAGATGTTGCTGGAGGAACTGGAGATATAGCAATAAGAGTAGTAAGAAAAGAGCCAAGTGCTAAGGTTACAGTATGCGATATAAATCAAAACATGCTAAGCAGAGGACGTGATAAAGCTATAAATTCAAACCAAATTAATTTTGATTGGGTATGTGCGAACGCAGAAAGTTTACCATTTGAAGACTCCGAATTTGATTATTGCACAATAGCTTTTGGCATTCGAAATGTTTCTGAGCGTAAGAAGGCTTTAAATGAGGCGCACAGGGTATTAAAACCACATGGAAAATTTATCTGCTTAGAATTTGCCCCTATGCACTATCAAAATGAGATATTTACCAAACTTTATGACTTATATTCATTTAAAGTAATTCCTAAAATTGGCAGCATAGTTGCTAAAGACAAGAGTTCTTATGAATATTTAGTGAAGAGCATCAGAGAATTTCCAACTCAGGCTGATTTTAAAATGGAGATTGAAGAGGTAGGTTTTAAGAATGTTGAGTTTCATAATATGAGCTATGGAATAGTGGCATTACACATTGGAACAAAATGAATATTAAACTCTGGTATAAAACGCTGGATTATTATCTCATCCTTCCAGTGTTTTTTTTGCTCACTATAAGCTTCATTCTTGTTTATTCAGCAAGCCCTGTAATTGCGCAGCGTCTTTCTTTACCACAAGATTATTTTATACGTCGTCACACAATTTATATAGTCCTGTCACTAATTACCTTGGTGACATTTTCTTTTCTCAACACAAGAACTATACTTAACCTCTCGTTCGCAGGTTTCATTTTATTTACTATTCTAGTAGCAATTGCGATAATACTTGGTATAGAGGTAAAAGGTGCGAAACGATGGTTACATATTGTCAAAATTTCAGTTCAACCATCTGAGTTCGTAAGGCCATTTTTTTCTGTTGTTATAGCTAGTATCTTGGCCAGCGAAATGAAGTTTAAAATACACATATCAATCATAATATTTCTGTTAGTTTTTGTGTTGTTACTTTTGCAACCTGATTTCAGTATGTCTATGCTTTTAACATATTCTTTTATCGGTCAAATGTTTATTGCATGTATACCATTTTTATACTTTCTATGCATAATAGGAATGGCCACAACTGGAACTACAATAGCTTACTTATGCCTCCCACATATAAAGCAAAGGATTTACAATTTTGTCTTTTTTACGCAGCGCGATAACTTTCAAGTCACAAAATCATTAGAAGCATTCAAAAGAGGTCAATTAACTGGAGTTGGGCCTGGTGAAGGTAGCGTAAAAGCCTCTCTTCCTGATTGCCATACAGATTTTGTGTTTTCTGTTTTAGCAGAAGAATTTGGTTTGATTACGTGCTTAGCCACATTGATGTTATTTGGCATCATTTCCGCCCGCTTGCTTTACATTGCATATAGGGAAAATGAATTATTTAATCTGTTGGTGATTCTCGGTATATCAATTCAATTCATCACACAATTCATAATAAACATAGGAGTAACATTGAGTGTTTTTCCAACCACCGGCATAACCCTGCCGTTACTTAGCTATGGTGGTTCTTCTCTTTTATCTTCGAGCATCGCACTTGGCATAATGCTGTCTTTCAGTAGAAACCAAGCTATCGCATTAAAGTTTCGTGAGCGTGTTATGCTTGGAAGGTATATGGACTAAACTTGTACCGCTCACAACTATAGCTCTTTTTACAATAATCCTAACAGACCGTAATATGCTACTGGCCTGCTATAGCCATAAACACATATCTTATCGCATTCGGACTATTATAAGAAAGGCTATATTATTGGTATCCCTCCAAAATGGGTATCTGTTCAGATGAGTGGCAAAATAAGGTAGACGAGAAAAGCAACTATAGGAACAAATGGGTGTCATGCAAGTAGCTGACACTGGGATGACAAAAAAAGGAGCACTGGAATTTTTGTTTCAGCATTAGCCATGCATCTGAACAGATACCAGAAAATATTCCACTGACATGCTGAACAACAAATACATCACTATGTCGTTTATCGCAAAAACTTATATTTTTCGTAACCATTCACACTTAATTCTGCAATTCTTTGATCTCACTCATAGAAAGACCAGTAGTTTGAGCTATAATATTAAAAGAAACACCTGCTTTAAGTAGATTCTTTGCGACTTCAATTTCCCTCTCTTTTCTACCTTCCTCTTTAGCAAGATCAAGTCTGTATTCAAGAATGGCTTCTTCTTTGCGCAGATCCATTATTCTTTCTTCATAAGTTATTAGATCTTTTTCATTCCAGTGAAACTTATCTAATTCATCATATGCTAGCTTTATTATTGGTGATTTTTCCGCAATTTTTCTGAGATCTTCGTCCGTTGTTTCATCTGCATATTTGAAAAAAAATAGCCAACGGTCTACTACACTTTCTAGTTGTTCTTCTCTACTCTTAGGAAATTTTGGCAGCTCTATGAAGATAAATTGAAAATCTTTTAAGTCATGCCCATTGGTTTTTTCATCTCTTATGGTATGGCTAGATATATAGTCAAGCTTATCAGGGAATAAGGTACAATTTGAAATCGCGATAAAGAAAATCTTCTTTAAATCAACGTATTTACCAGATTTATCAGCTTGTCTTGAGTAAGCCTTAGCAGCATAAAGTTGTGCGCGTTTTTCAAAGCCTTTATCACGAGCGAGCTGCATCTCAATTATATACCTGTTCCCACTAGAATCTCTGCAAAGAACATCAACAATGCTTTGTTTATCAGAAGCAATTTCAGGGTCCATAATGGTGCTTAAGAATTCTACTTCTTGTATAGTGTTGACTTCAGTACATCCTAAAATATCGTTTAAAAAATGGATAAGAACATTCTTATTTTTTTCAGTGCCAAAGATTTTCTTAAATGTTAAATCTAACTTTGGATCGAGAAATTTAGAAAGAGCCATAGTAAAAATACTGAGAAAAGATTAATAATTGTACACTATTATTAACAACTATTCAACCATATTTTTAAGTATAGCTATACCGCCGTGGCGCTAACACGTAGCGGGATGACGAGGTTATCGTCACGCCGCCACGAACCGTCATACCGCCGCGGTATCTCTTAACATAGATCCCTTACTTAACCGTCATACCTTAACATAGATCCCGCTAACACGTAGCGGGATGATGATTGTCGTTTAGCCATAAATACTTAAGAAATTTACCAAACGAAAAAAAAGGCAAAAGAAGCCCTAGTCATTGTCTATAGCACTTCTCGCAATAGTCCGAATAGGATAAGATATGTGCTTATGGCTATGGTAGAGCAGTAGCATATTATGATCTGTTCGGATTATTGTAAAAAGAGCTATACTATTTGATACGTTACGCCGATTTTCTCCGCTAAATCTTTTTGAGTATAACCTCGCTTTAACCTCCAGCTCCTTACTTTTTGCGCTATTTGGTACCTTATCGAGATATTTGCCATAAATATTATATAGGTTAATACTACAAAATAAAGATATACAAAATGTTTGCATTTTAGTTGAATATTTCTTCATAATTGTGTATAATTATCAATGCTTTTTAACTTACTTTCTCATGGCTCTTTCTAAGTTTCTTGATCCAAGATTCGACCTGTCCTTTAAACGAGTGTTTGGCACTGAGAAAAATAAGAATATCCTTATTCACTTCTTAAATGACATCTTAGGTTTTACTGGGGTTAACGCTATTCAAGATGTTGAGTTCCTTAGCACTATTATGGATCCTGAGATTGCTTCTGATAAACAAAGCATTGTTGATGTTCTTTGTAAGGATTCATATGGAAATAGGTATATTGCGGAAATGCAACTCGCTCGTGATAAAGGCTTTGAAAAACAGGCTCAATTATATGCTGCTAAGGCTTACTCAAGGCAGGCTGATAAAGGTGGTAAGTACATTGATTTAAAGAAGGTTTTCTTTATTGCTATTTCCAATTGTAATTTATTTCCTGATAAGCTTGATTATATATCTAGCCATACCATAAGAGATGAAAAAACTAACGAGCATGACTTAAAAGATTTTCAATTTATCTTTATTGAGCTGCCAAAGTTTCCTAAGAGTAAAGAAGAGCAGCTAGAAAATGTAGTAGATCGTTGGCTATTTTTCTTTAAATATGCAGAAGAAACAACTGATGAAGATTTAAGGAAAATAGCAGAAAAATCACCAATAATAAAGCTAGCATATGATGAGTTAGGTAAGTTCCATTGGAATGAGAAGGACCTATTAGCTTATGAAGAAAGGGTAATGGATCTACAGAAAGAAGCTGCTATCTTGGAACAAAAACTCGATGATGCTACTGAAAAAGGTAGAGAAGAAGGCATCCTTATCGGACATAAAAAAGGCAGAAAAGCAGAGAAAATTGAGGTCGCAAAGAATCTACTAAAAGCAGTTGTTTCCATTGATATTATAGCTCAAACTACTGGTCTTACAGTTAACGAAGTCAAAGACTTAATTTGATTTTATCTTTTGACACCTAGATGAACATCTTTGTACTAGATGAAAACCCAGTAATTGCAGCACGAATGTTATGCGATAAGCATATAGTGAAAATGCCATTAGAAACTGCTCAATTACTCAGTAATGTTTTTTCAACAGCGTTAAAAGCACCAAACCCTTTTGTCAGTATCACAAACCAAAATATAGAAGTTCCATATAAACTTACTCACAAAAACCATCCTTGCTCTTTATGGGCTAGACAGTCAAAAGGGAACTTTTTCTGGTTAATAAAATACGGAAGGGAGCTGTGCAAAGAGTATACTTGGCGATATAAAAGAAAACATAAATCAGAAGAAGTTATAGATTGGTGTGATAGTAATAAGAATTTGCTTGTTTTTCAATCAACCGATATAAAGCCTTTTGTACAGGCGTTACCAGATCAATATAAGTCTAGTCATTCAGTAAAAGCTTACAGAGAGTACTACCTAAAAGAAAAGATGAGGTTTGCTAAGTGGGAAAAGGGTAGAGAAGTACCGGATTGGTTGCTAAGAAGAATAGTACGGCTGAAAAGCCGCAAATAAAAAGAACGCCTTAATTAGTAGAGAGGAAGGTGCATAAAAACTAAAACATCTTCTCACTTTAACTCTTAATTAGATTTGAGGTAAATTATTAAAATCCCCACTCTTTCAACTAAGCTTGATCAAATTTAAAGATGGGAGTTTATTGAATACCTTACATGGCCAAGCCATTTAAAACTCTCCAATTTTACCCAATTGATAGTAATTTCAAGTTTATGTCTGCTGCTCAAATCTAGGCACATGCTGATTGCTCTTTTTTTATCCTAGTCCATAATTCTGGTTATCAGTACTGCGACCCAGAGGTACTCCAACATCACTAACTTCAGAAGAGCAAAGTACTCTGATAATCTGGAACTTCAAAGGAAGGTCTCGATATTACCTCTTTTATAACCTACCGAAAAGCTTAGTTCAGAACATAAACTAATCCATTGATACGACTACTTTGCTGTTCTCTCACTATCATGCACAAAGAAATCTTGCTAATTTTTCTACTAAATTTGGTCTTTTCTTCATCTATATCTCCTTCTACGCCTAGAATTTTATTCGCCAATTGTCTAGAGCACCAAGTAATGTTCTATATCACCGTCAGAGATTAATCTGCCGCACCGAGAGCTGATAGACCCTTTCATCTTTCTCTCTACCTCTTTTTCACCAAATCTTTTGGGGAGTAAAACAATATATTTTTCCAAACAGTTATAAACTAGGAACCACAAAAACAGCTTCATGATCAGCCATTTTAAAAGTTTGATCAAGTTGAATATTCCTAAGCGTCGTACTTGCCTTATACGAACAATAACATCCCAATGTAAGGAGAGTCAATGCAGTAAAAGCAAGTGTAATAGATACTCCTAAATGAGACGTTGTTAAACTTATACCAACAGCAAATGCTCCAGATAATATAAAAGAAGAAGCAGCATAAATTATTTGCTTTCTACTCTGAGCTCTTGCTTCTGAGAATTGAGATTTTACTGCTGAACTTTGTTCAGAGACTCGAGATAGGTTACTAGTCCTTTTACTATAACCTTGTTTTACATTAACACCCACAGACTCAGTGATAACTTTTGAATCCATCTCATCCAGGATTAATATATCAGGATTTTCCTGCTGTTCATTAGTTAGAATAAGCTCATTATACAAATTTTCTCCAGAGCAAAAATGTGAGGGATCGATACTCAAGCATTCTTCAATGACTTCTAATCGTTCTATATTTCTTCGTAATATACTATTTGCTAATAGCAATCTCTTACATTGTGTCCCTTTTGCATCTATCTCTTGTTGCAGATTTAATATTTTAATTTCATAGTCTTCACGTAACTCAGCTTTTCCTTCCGGTATATCTGCATTCTCCACTTGTATACACGAATCTTTGGTTTCTCCTTTTGTCTTTTCCGCTCTGAGCACATACTCATAATCATCTTCTAACCCATTTATTTTTTGCCTTAATCGTTGATTGTTCTCATTCAGACCATTTATAACTTCCTGCATCTTTTCTTTTTCATCAAATAGCAATTGCTTTTCTTCTTTCGCTGTAGCAAGTTTTTCCTTAAGTTTATCATTTTTGTCTAGAAAACCCTTATTCTCCTCTTCAAGCTCATCTACTTTTTTCTGTAACTCTTGAACCTTTTCATCTAAAGATTCATTCATCTGCTCCAATACCTTCAATCCTGATTCAATAGGCATGTTTTTAGGATAATTTTGTGCTGATCCGTTATTACAATCTCTGAAAACTCCTTCTACAACATCTATCAAAACTCGCATATTTATTTCAAGATCTATTGCTTCTTTACTTAGTGAAGTATTACTCTGCTGTTCTGCGATTTCTTTGATTTTTACCAAATTACTTACTACTACCTCCATAGGCGCAACAATTTTACTCATGGAACTTACGCCGAACTCATTACTCAGATCTGCATTACTAGTATAATCCTCACCAGTGGTAACTAGGTTAGATGGATTGGCAGGGGGTTTAATCGTGGTACTCGTATCAACAGAAGCTCCAAATGGCATGAACAGGCGACTTCGGCTGCTCTCAATCGATCTACCTAGTGAAGGTATATCACTATTATAAAGTGTTCTATCATCACTAGAGGCAACTTGCTCTTGTCTATAATTTGTAGAAGTTTCTGTTGAACTAGTACCATTTTTCTGATCTTTTCTACTGCTTTCATTCATAAAGCGATTCACCTCCATTACTGTTCTAACGTTCTTTCCAAGTTCTTCCCTTTCGGTTATAACATGAGATTCATTTTTTGCATAGTTCGTTTCGTCATATATTTGTTTATATCCTCCGTAAGATAATATCGGTTGTAGCACCTTATTCTCTAATGGCTCATCGTAGAAAATCCTCAGCTTATCACTTGATAGTATTGCCGTAGCTTCTTCTACCCCAGAATGCAATTGAGAATACCCATTTCTGCATGAATTAACACGGTTCAGTAGAAAAATCTTAACAGAGTGTTGCTTGTATTCCCTAAGCTCCTCTAATGTAATCCCCATAACTTTTTCTTGTGATTCTATGTACCCTAGAGCTTCTTCAAAGTCTTGTCTGTTAGAGGTGAGAGGTTGAGCTTTTTTTAACTTTTTGATCTCACTATCTTTTGGATGCACACCATTAACTTCAATAACAGGGATAACACTTGCAGAGTCAATTGCATTTAACACAATACCGCGATCATCTTGATTTTTTAGGAAAGCTTTTAGCTGTTTTTTAAAGTTCAATAAATTACTTAATTTATCTTCATTAGTTCTAGATTTTTTGATTTGATCATAAACGTTTCTGGCTGCTTGGTTGTTCTCTTTATTAGTCCTTATTTTACTTTCTAACTTACCAAGGAGTTTGCTCAGTGGTTTTTTAAGTTTCTTATAATCGTTAACAAGCAGTTCTCTTATCCGTCTTTCAAAATCTCCTTTTCCTTTGAATCTCAAAACAGTATATAGATCATCTTCAGCCCTCTGCTGATCGGATTTTGTATTTACAACCATAACCTTACCTAACACTAACAGATACTGCTGAACAGAACTTAAGGGCGAAGTTAAAACACACTTAGCTAAAGCCATCAGCACTTCTCCAATTAATCTTACTAATATTCTTCTGGAAAACAACATATCTACTGACCTTATTCTTGGGAATATAAATAGGGTAATGTTAAAAAGTGCATCACCTATAGTCTCAAGAAAACCTGGTGTTAGCTGTCAAATTAAGATTTCTAGAAAATACTCAATAATTCCAGACAGATTTCTCTAGGCCTGACCAGAACGTTTGGGTATCAAATAGGTCTTTCTGGAGTAATTAGGTGTTGTAACTTAGTTACAAATTTAGTACCATAGCGTTGTTTTCATGATATAGGGAGGTAAATGCCAGTAAGAACAAAACGTCAAGCTGAAGTGCTTAAAAAGCTACAAGATGTGATAAAACATACAGATCGTGACATTGCGGCTGGAAGAAAGTTAGCTATTAAAGGTTGGGCAGAAACCCATATAGAGAGAGAATGTTAAATCCTTTAAGGATGATAAGCTGGGATTCTTATATAATGTTTTTCGAGATGAAGCTTGTTGGTTAGGTACAAGGTTAAATAATAATGTTTTAGGTCAAAGGCTTACTGAAGAAAAAATAGGAGAAATAGATAATCCACTTCACATGTACGAGATGGCTTGTATTTACTGTGTGGTGGGTAAAATTCATCCGTTCTTTCAGAAAGCATTTGAATCTTACAAAAGTCATTTTTCTTCTGATGAACTTGATGGTAGTGGCAATCCTATAACTGACAAATACATAAGAAATTCACTTTTGGGTGGCATTGAAGAGGAAGGTCCTGTATTTAGTTTCTGGATCGATAAAGAATCTGGAGAATTAAAGCAACCTAGTAATGCAGTAGAGGGTTTTGACAGTGCTGTAAGACTCAAGTGGAGTGAAGGAGTAGAGTATTTTTACAATCAGTTAGAGGAAAAAGATAAGGAGAAGAAGCTTACGGAAGCTATTATTACTTTATCTCACGTTCAGGCTGTTAAGAAAGATGCTCCTATTTTAGAGTTTTGTGTAAGGAATATAGCTGATAAAGATACTCTGCTACGGAATTTATTAGGGAAAGATATGGGGGTATATTCTCTTTTTCTTAGACTAACAGATTCGTGTTTTTTTGATACAGTTCATGATTTGGTGCAGTACTGGTGTTATAGAGGGCTTTTAGATCAAGGAGATCATTCGGACAAGATATTCTCACAGCGAGACTATGAACTTCTTCTTTCCTTGCTTTCAGATGTAATGTTGAAAAATCCTGAATCAAGTGTTCAAGCAAGATCTCTTATTATGAAGATTTGGGAGTGTGATAGGCTGGGTGAATACAAAAAGGCTGCTATTATTGATCCTTCAAATGGTAGAATTCCTATAAAGTGGGTACTTACGGGATTAATAGTCAATGCGCAACGAGAAGATGTTTGTAAGCCTAATGAGGAAAAGAGAATGGAGGAAGGAGAAATACGAGATATGATATTGTTTGCTAAAAAAAATACCTCTCCTGAAAGATTTAAGTTCTTTAAGGAAAGGGTGATAAAAAGTCTTAGATTATGTGGTAGAGAGGGAAAGAAGAAAGGTATGGACTATGGCAAGTTAGCAGAAGAGTTATTGTTTTCTAAGTTAGAGAGAGAACCCTTACCTGCTAGGAATGGTGGTTCCAGAGTAATAGTAGAAGCTGAAGATCCAAGTTTTTCTCGTTCTCCCATAAGACATGATGCTTCTGGTGATGGGCCAGGGTCCGAGCTTGAATCTCCTGATGTGAGTCCTTCTGGTTCTCCTGAGAGGAAAAAGCCCTTTACTCCTAGTGGTAATAAGTAGTCTTTCATCAATGTAAGTGGTTTTTCTGGTCCTAGTAAATAGAGAGGTGTTTTGCGTCTTTAGTGAGAAGTTTAGTAGATAGAGGTCTTGAGGGTTTTAGACGAGAATTTGAGTCTTTTCTAGATCGTTGTCCATTTTTCTTGCATCATGTGGGTGTAGGTCGTTTCCTTCCTATATTCTTTTTTAGTATGTTTGCTACTGCACATGATGCTGGAATTTTAAGAACAGATGAAAAAGTATATTTTCGTTTTGATAATCATGGTGTTAATCCCCGTACAGGCAGAAATAGAAATACAGGAAACCTAAAAGTTGCTGTTTTGACTCGTAATCTTGACGGACAGCAGGTTGTAAGATGTTACAGCATTTCTGACGTCCCTAATAGTGATGGGTTAAGGTTCAGTACAAGGGAAAGAGATGCTCTAGTGCGAGAGATTAGACGGCAAAATCCAAATTTAATGGAAGAACACCTAAGCTTTGAGCAATACAAAGTATGCATGCATGGAAAGGGCAAGGGTCAGGGAGAGAGAATTTCAACAGTATTTGAAGTGATTCGTGAAGAAGATCATGAAGGTAGAAGTGAATTTGGCGAATATTCAGTATCTGAGGTTAATTATATTAGACGAGAAATTTTACATGATCATAGAGTGAACATTCGTCACTTAAGACGAGAAATAAGAAGACTTGATAGACATGACAGAGTTGCGGCAGGACTTAGACGCGCCAGAATAAGGCAAGGACTTGATAGAATCATTACTTTTGCACAAGTATAGCACTTCTCGCAATAGTCCGAATAGGATAAGATATGTGCTTATGCCTATGGTAGAGCAGTAGCATATTATGATCTGTTCGGATTATTGTAAAAAGAGCTATAGCACCAGGTCAACAACGAATTGACAATTTTATAGAGATGATAGCAGGAAACGAAAGGCAAGATGTAAGAGATAGAATGTACGAAGAAATTTTGCCATACATAACTCGAATCTATCGTCGTTACGCAGACAGACTAGAAAGTGATATTAGAAATCGCAATCAAGAATTTGAGGGTCACGGATTTTTATTAGGGTTTTTAGCAAATTTTAGTCATCTCCACACGATAGATATTGACCCTGACTTGTCTACTGAAAATTCATGTGTTGTTTTCCTTGTACATCGTCAAGAAGAGAGAGAAAACATTCCTATCGTTATTAATGTTATTGGATGGAGGACGCCTTCTGGTGCTGCATTAAATCGCGCTAGAGGTAATGCTAAGAGATTACGTACTTCTTCATTTATACCTGTTCATACTGAATCAGGATATGCTGTTTGTGTTGGATTAAATTTTAATTTAAATCTAGATCCTTTTAGTGTTGATACAGTAGAACTTCAACAGGATAGATTTCCTTTAGTAGAAAAATTATTTGAGCGTGTACGAAATAGACAAGACAGACAAATTCAAGAGGAAACTAGAAATTTTTTACTACATCATCTTCCACGCGAAATACCAATAGATGAAGGTAATCGCGATAGGAGATTTGATTATATGACTGGTTTTGCTTTTGGGAGTAGTGCTTTTGATATACACCCTGTACGACTAGAAGAAGATGATGAAGCATATGTAACAAAATACATATTTAGATACAATAATCAGAATTTAAGAAGAAGCGTTTTAACTATGGTCTTGCATGCTCAAGATTCTGATGTAGTTATACTTCATATTAGAGCCAGCAATGATATACAACTAGAGGCAATCCGTTTACCACAAGATAATATTGCTGCTGTGGGTGTAGTGACATACACACTTAATGATCGATCTGGAATAAATTCTAATGCAGTTAGATTTAATACACCGGAAGATTACCTGCTGGGGAATAGAGGTGATTTGCTTGGTGATCAGCTTGTAGAAATTCCCAATGCTGAAAATGTACATGGTATTTTAGAGGGAGTTATGAATGATGACTGGCAAGATGGTGCTCAGCACGGAGAACTATTGACGGCTATTTCCAGAGTATTAATGCCAGAAGATATGAATGGTAATGCAATAATAGATGTAGATAGCGAGGACAAGTTTCGGTCTATATTGCATGGTGTATTTTATGTTTATGACAGTCCTGATAAAGTACTTTCTAGGTACAAGATAAGTCAAACATATGGTCCTGAAAGGATAAGAGAAGGAGTGGTGGAAGAAGTACGCACGAGAGTTACGGAACAGAGATTAGATCTTCTGTCATTAAGACGACCTACAGGGAATGATTCAGATACTCACCCAATTGGGTATGTGTTAGGATTTGCTGGTAGTGAACAAGAAGTACAACAAGAGCAAGAAGAAGCTGAACAGCGAATAAATGAACTTATGGAAAAGGAAAGAGGGTATTTGCCTGTTACTTCTGGAAATGAGGTGGTTTTCTGTCCTGTTGTACTTAATGTAGCTGCACAGAGAGCGGAAGAACTTATAACTATTCCAGAAAATCTTTATATACATGAAATTAATCGTCATTATGGACCAAGAAGAGCTGCTCGTAATCAAGAACAAGTATTACAACTAATAAATGCGTATATTCAAAATAATCCAAATGGTAATTTTGATCAGCTAGAAAATGTACATGATATACTTACATTAGATTTTGCAACAGATAATCTTAATTATCATTATTGGCTTCAACACCGTGATGTATTTGATGCTGCAAGAAGGTATGGCTTTAATGTTGAAAATGATCAATTGTTTGCAATAACTTCAGAAGCACAGATAACAGAGCCAGAGCGACGTGATGATGATGGGCAAGTAGTACGTCAAGAGTATCAATGGGTACGTGAAAATCTGCAAAGGCTTCGTGGTGGAGAAAATGGTGAAAGAAGGATATTAACTTTAATTGTTAATTTAGGTAACGTTCATTGGGTTACATTAACTATTGTTTACCAAAATGAGAATTATTATTGTTATTATGCTAACTCAACTGGTGGCGGTATTCCAAATGATGTTAGACTAGCTTTAGAAGATAGTGGTATTAATAATGCTAATATCCATAACATTCTTGCTGATCAGCAAGGTAATTTGTCAGTACAACAAAGAGACAATCACAATTGTGGCTTGTGGGCTTTGGAGAATGCCAGAGATATCAATCAAGTTTTACAAGGAAATAATAACCTTGGAGAAAGGGGTCTAGGTATGTTGGATGAGATGCGTCGCCGTCTTACGTTAAATGTTCCAGGCTTGAATAATCAGGATAATCAAAATCATCCTAGAAATGAACAGTACTTTCAAGATCTGAGAAGAGAAATCTCAAGAGAATTTCGAAACACTGGTACTAATGCTGGACAAAGTCGTGACAATGATCCATTGATTAGAGGCACTATACGACTTCAAAATCAAAATGGAATACGTGAACTACTATTAGAGTACTTAGAATTAACATTATCTCATGTACAGTCATTACATTTTGATAAAGAGCAACAAGTAGCGCTTTTGCAGTTTGTATCTAGCAGCTTTCCAAATGCATCTATTGAATTAGCGAAACAAGGCCTTTATTTGCCTTCTTTTGAAAAGCGAGGAGTTAATGTTAATGGTAAATGCGTAGCAACTACGCGTGGTTTATCTCAAGCTTTATCTTTACACGAAAACAAATCACTTTTAAATAATCTAAAAACTTCATCTGAAATTTATGAGCGTATAGCTCAAGGTAAGCAGATATCGAAAAGGGAAGAAAAAGAGGCTTTTACTTTTAGTAAGTTGCTTAGTATAGCTCTTTTTACAATAATCCGAACAGATCATAATATGCTACTGCTCTACCATAGCCATAAGCA
>NZ_JAPQLF010000126.1:0-14272 GCF_028982105.1 Wolbachia endosymbiont of Drosophila bicornuta
GTTTATGGCTATAGCAGGCCAGTAGCATATTACGGTCTGTTCGGATTATTGTAAAAAGAGCTATAACTGTTGTTGGTTGATTGAGTAAAAACCAGTGAATGGTCAAGTTAAAACATATTTTTAAATTTCTGCCAAAATCCTGGTTTATTATCATTAACCTTTGTAAATGTTATATTTAAACTGTATTTCGGATCATTTGGCACGTCGTATTTTATGCTAAATGTTGAAACTTTATCGTTATTGTAAATATGTATAGCCTTTCTTATAATAGTCCGAATGCGATAAGATATGTGTTTATGGCTATAGCAGGCCAGTAGCATATTACGGTCTGTTCGGATTATTGTAAAAAGAGCTATAACTGACAGAGGAGATTGACACGTATGCCTTTATCTTTAAGATTGTTTATCAAGTATAGACATCAGCTCCCCCCATTCTCTTTTACCAATATTACTTTCTTCTCTAGTAACGTTTTCCCCTTTAATTAATTTGCGAATTATTTCTAGACCAGTTCTTGAAATACAGGCTGATTCTAGGCAATATTCAACAAAGGCATTGTAGGCCAGTGGAACCCATTTTTTTATTATATCCAGCATAACTTCTGCATAAACTCTGATTTCATATTGGGCATGCTTATCAGCTCTAAGCTTCAAAAAATGAAGGAGATTATGCAGATCTATTTTCCAATAAAATTGCGTGTAGTAATTAAGCATTAGGTTAGTTCTGGCAATTTCTCTTGCAAGCCCCTGCTCAATAAATTTTTCATAATGAGAATATACTAAATTAGAGTCATTTGTTAGAGAATCTATTATTTCCTTTGAGGTATCTGGATCAAAAGCTTCCCCGCTACCTTGTTTATTATTGTCAGATTGTTTTGCAACTTGTTCTGGTTTAGGTGTATAAAATTCATTATCAAGTATTGAATACCTTGCTGAATATTCATTCACATTTGCAGTTCTATGCCTTATCCATTGCCTTGCAACAAAAATTGGAAGTTTCACGTGAAACTTAATTTCACACATTTCAAATGGAGTTGTATGATGATGTCTCATTAAATACTTTATAAGTGCTTCATCCTGACTTATCTGTTTTGTTCCCTTGCCGTAAGAAACACGAGCAGCTTGAACTATAGCGCTATCAGAGCCCATATAATCCACTACTCGAATAAATCCATGATCTAATACCTTATGTTCTTCATATAAGATTGCATCTATTTCTTTTACTATAGTTCGTTTGGTTGCTTCATTCATAAAATATCCTCAAGACGAAATGGAGATATCAGCTCCACATGAATTGAGTTTTTCATGCATTGCTTCATATCCTCTCCATAAATGATGTGAATTGTTTATTATAGTTTCTCCACCGGCTACCAAAGAAGCAAGCACCAAAGCTGCTGTTGATCTTAAGTCAGTAGCATATAGATTAGCTCCAGATAAGCTTTTTATTCCACTTATAGTAGCTTTGCTTTTCTCGATGCTGATATTAGCACCTAACTTTCTCAATTCATCTGCATGTGTAAATCTGTTTTCAAAAATGTTCTCTTCAATTACTGATATCCCATCAGCGATGCACATTGGAGACATCAGTTGTGGTTGCATATCACTGGGAAAATTGGGATATGGATCTGTCGCAACGTTAGCAGACTTAATAGAGCCATTTTTTCTGGAAATAACAATGCCTCCATCATACAGTTCAACCATAGCTCCTATAGTCTCCAACTCATTTGTAATACACCTTATATCAGATAGATTTATTCCTTCCAACTCCAACTTACCACCGGTTATTATAGCAGCTAGTGCATAGGTGCCTGCTTCTATGCGATCTGGTATTATTTTATGAACACATCCATTTAGTGCTTCAACTCCTGTTATTATGACCTTTGTATTATCAATTTCAATATCAGCACCCATTTTCTTCAGAAAATCTATTAAATCAAGAACTTCCGGCTCAGTTGCAGCATTGTTTATTGTTGTCACTCCTTCTGCAAATGTTGCTGCCATTATTACATTTTCTGTTGCGCCAACACTTATTTTCTCAAATGTGATTTCTTTTCCTTGTAGCTTTCCTTTCACTGTTGCAATTATATTATAGCCGTCAATTTCAATTTTAGCTCCCATTTCTTCTAATGCTTTGATATGCATATCAACGGGACGCTTTCCAATGTTGCATCCACCAGGAAATGCTGTTCTCGCTTTGCCAAATCTGCTAAGCATTGGACCCAATATTAGAAAAGAAGTTCTTAGCTTACTTGCGGTTTTATATGGCATCACGTGATTGTTGATATTGCTGCAGTCAATTTTCAAAGTATGGTTCGCTTTATAATTTTTATTGTGCATAAAGTTCACTTCTGCTCCAAGACTTTCAAGCAACTTAGACATTAGATGCACATCAATTAAATCAGGTACATTATGCAAAATTACCGGGGAGCTACTTAATAGACTTGCTGCCATTATTGGTAAAACAGCATTTTTTGAGCCATTAATCTTGATTTTTCCGACCAAAGGTTTGTAGTTATTTCTTATTAATATCTTGTGCATTTAATTAGATATAAAGTATAATTCATTAGTTTATTGAAGTCTTACTAAGTATAATAGATTGACCGTAAAAGGCAAAATTTGCTTTTTCTTCCTCATCATCCCAGTGTCATGCTACCTGCATGACACCTGATGCGAATTGCCCCCGAAATTTTATACTATGAATTACTCAAATGACGCTCTCGAGCTTTATCAAACCAAATAACACCAATTGCAACAATGAAATAACCAGCTGCTCCTAATGTAAGGCGAATTACTGCATCGAAAGTTGACAGAGGAGGAGACGGCATTAGAATGCTCAAAACACTATACACAAGATTATTTGTTGCATGAGCAATAGTTACTGGCCAAATCGAGTTGTCTTTTTCAAACAACCAGGTAAACATTATAGACATTGCACAAATATAAAGGGTATAAGCACAAATAGTCGGGAATGTAAAGCCATCCTTCCACAAAGCTGAGCCAGCAACCACATAAGTTGGTATGTGCCATACTGACCAAATAATACCGACAATAATTGCTCTGATATAAAAATTTGATATTTTGCTTTTAAGATTTTTCAAAAGATAGCCACGCCAACCGATCTCTTCACCAAGAGACATAATGATCCACATCACAAAGGTTGATAATAAAACAAATAACATCACTAATGGACTCAAAACTGCACTCAAATCCTTTACACGGTCTAACGTAAAAGACTCTCGGAAAAATGAAAAACCGCAGTAAATTGACAAAAGACCATTGGAAATTAGCATACTTACCAGAATAAGTATAAACCCTAATAGACAGTTTTTTGGCGAACTAAGTTTAAAAAGATCCCTTACCTTCTGTTTATTATAAATGGTTAGCAAAATTGCAACTGAAGCCGGAACAAATGTTGTTAATAATGTTATGTCTTTGAAAGGTAAGCACCAAGCTATAATGCACGTCAAAAAATATGTAATTACAAAAAATAATGTACAATTAATAGTGGTTAAATTCATGCATACGCCCATCAATTCCTTTTCTGCATTATTGATCTTTATTCATAAATTGTCAATAAAATACTTCTTCAGGGATGAATAGAATATTTTTTCTTTTTGAATTGCTATTGATAGTTTAATTTTTATATGTATTCCCTTTCACAACCGTTTGTCATCCCAGTGTCACGTGCTGGGATGACAGTAGGAGAGCTGCTTGCATGACAAGAGGATGGTACTGGAATGACAAGAGGAAGACACTGGGGTGACATCAACTAAACTTGTCCAAATATGAGCGATGCATTAGTGCCACCAAAACCAAACGAATTAGAAAGTGCATATTGAATTTTATGCTCCTGAGCTTTAAACGGTACAAAATTTAAATCACATCCTTCTGAAGGCTTGTGTAAATTTAAGGTTGGCGGAATAATTCCATTATTTAACGCAAGAATACTGAATATTGCTTCAACGCTCCCTGCAGCACCAAGTAAATGTCCTATAGAAGATTTAGTTGAAGAAACAGGTATTTTATAAACGTAGTCACCGAATAACTGTTTCATTGCTATTACTTCAATTTTATCTCCAAGTGGCGTTGAAGTTCCATGTGCATTGATATACCCTACTTGATTGGGATTAATTTGTGCGCTCTTTAAAGCAAGGTGCATTGCCTTAAATGCGCCTCTTCCTTCTGGATGTGGTGCTGTAATGTGGTGCGCATCTCCTGTGAGTCCGTACCCAACCAGTTCAGCATGTATTTTTGCCCCCCTTTTTTTCGCATGTTCGTATTCCTCCAGCACCAATATACCTGCTCCTTCACCCATAACAAAACCATCGCGTTCTTCATCCCATGGCCTTGAAGCTTCTTCCGGTTTATCGTTAAATTTAGTTGATAACGCCTTCATAGATGCAAAACCTGCAATTCCAACTCTACACAGTGCACTTTCTGCTCCACCTGCAATCATAACATCCGCTTCACCAAGTTTTATAGTTCTTGCTGAGTTTATGATTGCATGCGCACCTGTTGCACATGCGGTTACTGCTGAATCGTTTGGACCTGTAAATTCGTATTTAATAGAAATATGGCCAGATATCAAATTTATTAGACTTGCAGGGACAAAAAATGGACTGACACGTCTGGGCCCTTTTTCCTGCATGGTAATAACATTTTCCTGAATTGACGGAAGACCACCTATACCAGAGCCAATAGTCACACCAAGACGTTCCCGATTGATATTTTGGCTTTCCAAAATTAATGAATCATCTACTGCCTGAATAGCTGCTGCAATACCGTAATGGATAAAACGATCTGTCCTTTTTGAGTCTTTCTCAGAAATATAATCTAGTGGATTGAAATGGTGCTCAATGTTGTCTGATTGCAACGGCACCTGCCCTGCAATTTTGCAAGCAAGATCAGAAGAGTCAAATCTATCCGTATTGATTGCTTTTATGCCAGACTCACTTTTTATTAGCCTTGACCAAGTGTTGTCAACATCTGCCGCTAGTGGAGTGATTAAACCAACACCAGTGACTACTACTCTTCTGCTCATTTAACACTAACTATTAGCCTTTTTTATTATTAATGTACTCAACTATTTGCTCCATAGTTTCCATTTTTTGTGCGTCTTCATCTGGAATTTCTATTCCAAACTCTTCTTCTGCTGCCATGATGATTTCAACTGCATCTAAGCTGTCTGTACCATGCTCCGAAAGCTTTGAAGAGCTGTTGAATTTCTCTACATCCTTACTAATATGCTCTAGTATAATCTTTTTCACTTTTTCTTCTATGTCTTCTCTAGTGCTCTTTGCTAGTTCGCTATTCACATTTCTTACCGAAAAAATAACCTATTCTTTGATGTTATAAAAAATTTTTATGTTTGCAATATCTTTTATAACTGGTAAACTACAGTAAAGTTTTCTACTGCCCTAGCTGGCTAGCGTTACGTGCTAAATAATTAACAATTCAAAAATGCTAGACGAAACAACAAAAAATTTGCTTATTGTAGAAGTAAATAAACTCTTACCAGAAAATAGCGAGAATAAGCTTATATCAGCTATGCGTTATATACTCCTTGCTCCTGCAAAACATATACGCTCCTTTTTAGTCGTAGCTTCATCGCGAGTGTTTAACGCGGAAGCTAAAAAAGTAATATCAGTTGCTGCAGCAATTGAATTTGTTCATGCTTACTCTCTAATTCACGATGATTTACCTTGCATGGACAACAGTGATACTCGCAGAAGCCAGCTAAGCTGCCATAAAAAATTTGATGAAGCAACAGCAGTGCTTGCCGGAGGTGCACTACTTACTCTGGCTTTTGAGGTATTATCTTCGTTAAATGAGAAACGCTGTGAGATCATAAAAGTTCTTTCTCAGGCAATAGGAATTAGGGGAATGGTGGGAGGACAGGCTTTAGATATTAACAGTGAGCATATAGATTTTAGCCCACAACCCTCTGTCATTCAAGTAGCTGACACTGGGATCCAGAAGGCTTTGCCTACAAGCATTTCGTGCAAAAAGCCATGCGATAGTGGAGCTGAACATGAAATGGATTCCAGTGTCAGCTACTTGCATGACACCCTTTCTACCTTAAAACTACAACATTCGTACGGCTGTATGTATGACGCTGGAATGACGTCGGGCCAAGCTGATAAAATAAAAGAAATTCATTTGATGAAAACCGCAAAACTATTTGCAGCTTCATGTGAAATAGGTGCTATAATCGGGGGTGCTACAGACAAGCAACGTAAAGCGTTATATAACTATGGAATAAATCTAGGGCTTATCTTTCAAGCTAAGGATGATATTGAAGACTACGAACAAGATAAAACAAATAATCTTATGTCTGTGCTTGGTAAAAGTGAAGTAGAGGACTATATAGACGGCCTCTTTAAACAAGGCTTGGATAATTTGAGTGCGCTTTCAGGGGATACTAATTATTTATATGATTTATTGAATCAAGTAAAGAAAGATGGTTAGAAAAATTATATTACAAATGCTTATTTCCGTAGTAATGATTCTCACTTTAACTTCTGCTTTTGTGTTTACTATTGTCTATATAAACAAAGGTAAACCGGAAAAAAAGGACAAGCTTTATGAGATAAATGCCACGCATGGTGGTTTGATACAGACGATAGCACATTACCTAGTGAAGCCAATACTTGAATCAGCACTTGACCGCTATATTGAAAAGCATGGGCTGACAGAATATTTAGAAGAAATAACGCAGCAAAAGGAAGAAGATTCAATAAATTTTTATGAAATTACTGAAGGCAGTGGCAGCAAGGCTTTTTGTGGCCTGGAAGTCCTATTGCAAATATATAAAATTTCTAATAATAACTCAGCAACACTCCCTAGCAAAGTTTCTGATGTTACTTTGAAAATAGGTCAAGATGACCTAAAAGAGGTGAGTTTAGGGGTAATAGGTATGAAAGAAGGCGGAGAGCGTGTAGTTACTATTGCCAATGAGAACAAAATGAATTTTAATTCTTATTACGTCAAACTGATCGAAGTAAAGGATAAATATCCCGACTCAGTAAATAATCTGATGGTTTTTAATGACTTAATTAACAAGACTGGAAAACAAGTAAGGTGCGGTGATGAGATATCGGTTAAATATAGCGTAAAGGAGCATAATGGGGAATATATAGTCAAAGATCAAACAGTGCAATTTAGTGTTGGCGATAAAAAAATACCACTTGCTATAGAGCTTGGAGTTGTGGGAATGAGAGCTGGTAATAAAAGAACTATTCTTTCTCCGCCTGACCTTTTGACTATTACTGACGATATGTTAATAAAAGACATAGATTATGATGAAGAAAATATCTCAATAATTGACTTAAGCTTAGATGTTAAGCAAGAGGTCGCAGCACACCATTCTACTGTTGAAAAACATCCTAAAGAATATAGCTGAAATTTTAGGTCTACTGGCTAATCTTCTGAACACTCTCTATACTACTTAAAGTAGGCTTTTCGTTTTTCCTAAAGTATAAACTTAGATAAATCAAGCTGCTTCGAAATTGACTCAAGTTTATCTTTTACATACTTGCTGTCTATAATGAATTTTTCGCTATTTTTTTCAGAAGCAATGAAACTTATTTCATCTAAAAGCTTCTCCATGACAGTGTGAAGCCTTCTTGCGCCTATATTTTCCACTTGCCTATTAACTGTAAACGCTATTTCAGCTATGGTTTTTATACCATCATCAGTGAACTCAAGTGTCACATTTTCTGTTTTCATTAAAGCTATGTACTGCTTTAACAAACTAGATTCTGGTTCCTTTAATATTCTTATTAAACCCTCTTGAGTAAGTGCCTTAAGTTCTACCCTGATCGGTAATCTGCCCTGCAATTCCGGTAAGAGGTCAGATGGTTTAGACTGATGAAAAGCACCAGATGCAATAAATAATATATGGTCTGTTTTTACATGGCCATACTTAGTTGTAACAGTTGTTCCTTCAAGTAATGGTAACAGATCGCGTTGCACTCCTTCTCTGTTTACTTCACCTTTTACTTCTGTACGCGCTGCAATTTTGTCTATTTCATCCAAAAATACTATACCGTCATTACTAACAAGATCAATGGCTTCTTTGATTATCTTATCTTCATCCATTAGCCTTTCACTTTCTTCATTAATTAATATTTCACGCGCTTCTTTTACCTTCACCGTAATAGTTTTTGTTTTTTTGCTCCCGTTAAACATCTTGCCCATTATTTCTGTTACATTCATCACACCAACTTGCCCACCTGGCATGCCTGGTATATCGAAAGTAGGTAACATACTCTTGCTCTCTCTGACGTTAATAGAAACTTCTCCGTCCTCAAACTCTTTATTCCTCAACCTTTCCCTAAAAATTTTTTTACTCTCTTCGGTTGCATTTTCGCCTACCATAGAGTTTACTATTGTTTTCTCAGCTAAAATTAAAGCCTTTTTAGCTAAGGCTTTACGGGCTTTCTCTTTAACTAAAACTATTGCTGCATCAACTAAATCGCGTATTATCGAATCAACGTCACGTCCAACGTACCCTATTTCAGTAAACTTCGTTGCCTCAATTTTTATGAACGGTGCACCGGCAAGTTTTGCTAAGCGACGAGCTATTTCGGTTTTACCAACCCCTGTATGACCGATCATCAATATATTCTTAGGTATGATTTCATCACGCAATGGAAATGGAACCTGATTGCGACGCCAACGATTTCTGAGCGCAATAGCAACAGCACGCTTTGCATCATCCTGTCCGATTATGAATCTGTCCAATTCTTTAACTATCTTCTGTGGTGGCAGGTCATCTAACAAAACTTGAGTGCTGTCATTAACTTGAACATCGCTGTCATTTGAATCAAAACCACTCTTAGTATCTTTATAGAGGTTATCTTTTTCATCGTAGGTGTCACTACTACAAGACCGCCCTTCTGAAAGGGTTATAGGCTGATTGGAAAAATTGGTGCACAAAGTTTTTTGTTCAGAAGACATATCACTCCTCTATTTTTTCAATAATTATATTATGATTTGTATAAACACATATATCAGCAGCTATCTTCATAGCCTTTTTCGCAATTTCCTCTATTGATATTCCTTTAATGTCAATTAAAGCTCTTGCTGCAGATAGAGCAAAATTTCCACCAGAGCCAATAGCTGCAATTCCATCTTCAGGTTCAAGAACATCACCTGTTCCCGTAATTACTAATGAAATAGATTTATCTGCAACAATCATCATAGCCTCTAATTTTCTTAGATATTTATCCATTCTCCAGTCTTTTGCAAGTTCAACACATGCCCTCATTAATTGCCCTGGGTGCTTGTCAAGTTTAGATTCTAGTCTTTCAAAGAGAGTAAATGCATCGGCTGTTGCTCCAGCAAAACCGGCAATTACAGAATCACCAGAAAGACGCCTAACTTTTTTTGCTCCGGATTTTATAACAGTGTGGCCCAGTGAAACTTGTCCGTCACCTATTACCACTACGCTTTCACCCTTTCTAATTGATAATATAGTAGTGCCATACATTTTACTGTTGTCGTGTTGAATCATTTTTCTATCACTTTAAATAAGAATCTCATTATACTTTAATCTTTAGTCAAATTTGCTAAATATGTTTAATTATAGCTTATAATATAATACCTTCCTTATAACATTTAAAGTGTAGATGCAAAACATAATTCACCCAGATTTGGAAAAAAGTATAAATAATTGGTTCGGAGCAAAATTTAACGGCCTTACATTGCCATTTTATAGCTCTATAGATCTTAGAAACTCTGGCTATAAAATCGTTCCAGTAGACGCTAATTTATTTCCTGCGGGGTTCAATAACTTAAGTGAAGAATCAAGAACGATGGCAGCAAGATTGATAAAAAGCTATTTTAAAAGACATCAATACAAAAAGGTTCTTATAATACCGGAAAATTATACACGCAATGAAATGTATATAGAAAACGTATTTGTTATAGAGAAAATACTACAACTCGCAGGTTTTGAGACTAGAATTGGCCTTTTATATAATGAAGTATACAATTTAATAGAACAGTATGAAACTGTTGTGAAAGAAAACTCTCTGCTAAAGACAACTTCAGGATTTGTGCCTGATGTTATTATACTGAACCGTGATATGACGAGCCACATTCCAGACACGCTGAAAGACGTAAAGCAAGATATAGTACCAAGCCCACTATACGGTTGGCATAGCAGGCAGAAATTTAAGTATTTTGAAATCTATCAAGAATTAGCATCTGAGTTTTGTGGCAAATTTAAAATAGACCCATGGCTAATTTCTGTGCTTACAGAGAGCTGTGATGGAGTTGATTTTGATGATGATTTGTCACTAGGAGCAGTAGCAACTAAAGTTGACCAAATATTATCTCTAGTGCAAAAAAAATATGAGGAATATGAAATAAAAACACAACCTTACGTTTTTATCAAAGCAAGCAATGGCACATATGGGATGGGCATTATAACAGCAACAAGTGGAGAGGAAATATTAAACCTCAATAAAAAAAAGCGTCATAAAATGAAAAAGATAAAAGAAGGAATAGCAATCAATAGCGTTATTATACAAGAAGGTGTACCAACCATTGACATGTTTAAAAGCAGTTCTGCAGAACCGCTAATATACTATATAGGAGATACTCCAACATGTTACTTATACCGATGTAATAGCAGAAAAGATGTATATTCTAGCTTGAATGCCACTGACTGTGAGTTTCATGATGTTAGCCAGGTTGTAGAAGGTAAAATTCTATCACTTTGGAGTATTGTTAGCAAATTAGCAGTACTAGCGTTGGCAGTAGAAATAAAATCTTTTCATCCCTAATTCTTATACCTCTACAGTGCTGTCATTAGAATGACCGTTTATATTATGAACATCATCAAGTTCAGTGGAAGGATCATCATTGACAGGTTGTTGAAACAATTTGTCAAGCTGAACTGCAAGAAATACTGCACTATATATTATGCTGACTGTTACGCTTAAGTTGAAATTATAGATTATACCATTACCTAAGTTTATTGGTATAGTTGGAGTCTCTATCCTTCTTAATATGAAGTTTAATAAACCTAACGACAAAGTTAATGTACTAATAATAAGGTCCTTCTTACACTCAGCAGACTTTTCAGGATCCTTATTATCCAGATATTCCTTGCATGTATAATAATAGCTTATAGGTTCTGAAATGAACAAAAATAGGATCGTTGAGGTTAAGTTAATATAACTTATTATGTCTGTATTGCTTCCAGTGCAAAAATGGATGATTTTCAACATCATTAGCGCTTCTATGGTGCTGCTTGCAAGATTAGCCGATTTACCCACAATTTTTGCCAGCTCTTTTTTACTCTCAGGGTTTCTGTAATCCTTAATTAGATCCTGTAGAGTAAATGCAGAATAGGCAGTGTATAGAATAGATGTCGGAAACTTTACTAGTCGAGCAACATTCCGTATAAGAAAGATATTGGATCTATTATTGTCAATGAACTCGCAGCAAAATTGCAGTGAAATCTTACACAATAGGGCTGTTAAACCTGTTGTGATGCAGATTACCTTCCTGAAATCATGATCATAAATATCATGCACCCTTTGTGCGAGTATGTTAGATTTCTTTTTTAGCTTGTTTGGCATGAAATAGTTAATAACTTCCTGTTATTCTATCACATAAAATCCTAAAAGAAAAGCCCTATGAATGAGGACTTTAAGGGAGATTTGTGCACAAATCGGCCAGGCATTTTATAAACAAGGGATCGGTACTGAGAGTTGGCACACGAAAGTAATATCCATCATTGATAATTGCTTTATATTCTATATCAAGTTCAACTAGAGTTTCTGAATGCTCAGAAACAAAAGATATAGGTGATAGAACTACAGGTACACCATCAGCTTTTGCGCGTAATAGCTCACTTTCAGTGCTTGGCTCTAGCCATTTTACAGGACCAATCTTACTCTGATAACATATTGACCAATCTAAGTTATTGATAGCTAACTTTTCTACTATTAACTCTACGCTTCTTTCTACCTGTGAAGCGTAAGGGTCGCCCTTTTTAATGATACTAAGAGGTAAGCTATGGGCTGAAAATAGGACTCTTGGTTTACCGATTTTTCTAGCCAATTTATAGTACTTAGCTATCAGATTAGTGTGAGCTTCAATAAAATCTTGGTTATCATAATAACGGTGAATCATTTTTGTATTGCATTTTAGGCCGTAACGTTTAGCATTTTTTTGCCAATTCTCGATGGATGACAGAGTTGTGGTAGTTGAATATTGTGGATACAGTGGCAGCAGAATTACTTCGTCAGGATCAAACTGTTTTACACTTTCAATAACTTCGTCAGCAAATGGACGCCAATAGCGCATGCAGATGAATACCTTGTGTACATGGTTTCTATTTTCGTTTAATTTTAGTTCTAAAGCATTAGCTTGCATTTTTGTATTCTCTAGAATTGGCGATTTACCTCCAATTTCCTCGTATATTTTTCGTGCAGTATTTTCTCGTTTCGCAGATATAAACTTTGCTAAAAGAAACCGAAAGGGATTCGGTAGATTGATTATTCTCCTGTCATAAAAAAGGTTGAATAAAAAAGGACGGACCGCATTTAGTGAATCAGGCGCGCCAAGATTAAATAAGATAACTGCCTTTTTCACCTACGCACTACTACAACAAGTTACTTCTGTGGTGCCTATAAAATTAGCTACACACTCATCAAATTTGGTTATAGGCACTAAATTTCTTACACTGGCATACAATAAGTGGCCTGATCTCTTCAGGTTACTCTTGGTGGATGTGAAGTTCCAATCGAAAAATGTATCGACAAAAAGACTTGGTACCGTTTCAAGAAGTTCAACAGCAGCTAAAGATAGCATTATACAACTTTGCAGGACATTCAGAAGAACCTTGAGGGGAAAAAGTAAAACTTTAACGAAAAGAGAGGTGCTACTTGTTTCATCCAGTAGTCGCCCTGAGTTAGGCGAATTATACTCGGTGTGTTTTCTATTTTGATCAAAGATAGGAAATTTTATAGTATCTTTCTTAAATTCCGCGTCTATTTCTTTTCTACTATGGTTAGTGATTTTTTCCATTAACTTCTCACGCAGATGAAAAGTTCTGACAATAAAACATGTGGCAATCATTAAGGAAGCACATAAAAGTGCGCATTTCATGAGGCTCATACTGCCTAGCATAGCTGGCAGTGCAAAACAAACAAGCGGTGCTATGATTGTCATTTCAAGAAATGGAATAGTGTTTCTTTTCATTGCAAAAGCAGCACCTTTTTTCAATTCTGTATTATGATGTAAGCTATATTCCAAAAAGCTTAAAAAGGCCAAATTAAAAGTTAAAAATCCTTTTGTTCCACAAAAAAGTGATGACTTAAAGTTACTTACTAATTTTTTAGTAGTAGATTCAGCTTGTTTAGTAGTGTTATTTTTACAACATTCACGCATACAATACCTCCTTGATGATTTGTCCTTAATTATAGATAAAAAATCACTTCTATGAAATTAAAATTTGTAATAAAATAAATCTATAAATGTACTATTCTATATAAGGAAATAATATGGCAATTGAGAAGACACTTTCAATCTTAAAACCTGATGCAGTAAAAAATAATATTACAGGCAATATAAATTCCTACATCGAACAATCTGGGCTGAAAATCACAGCACAAAAAATGATGTTACTAACAAAAAAACAAGCAGAGCTGTTTTATGAAATTCATAAAGATAGGCCTTTTTTTGGGGAATTAGTAGAGTTTATGACCTCTGGTTCTGTGGTAGTTCAAGTTTTAGTTGGTGAAAATGCAGTAAGTAAATACAGACAAATCATGGGAGCTACCAATCCAAAGCAGGCAGATAAAGGCACAATCAGGGGTGATTTTGCTGATGATATTAGTGAAAATAGAGTCCACGGCTCGGATAGTCTAGAAAATGCTCGTAAGGAGATAGCTTTCTTTTTTGCTGAATGTGAGTTGGTGTAGTTAACTCAGATTGGCGTCATCCAAGTAGCTGACAACATAGAAACGAAAAAACTTGCTTGACACCCTCCGCCAGCCCCCTTATCATGAAACTGAAGCTGTTGTATTTGCTTTCGCCAATCTGCAGATTAAAAGGTAAGGATTACTTAATGTATCGGCGTCTTATGTTCAATTTTTTGCAGTATATNNNTACTGTATGTCTTTACAAAACTTCATCTACATCTAGGTTTTTATCTAAATAAGCTGAACGCGCTTATAAAGCGTTGCAAGACATCAAAAAATGCCAATACTCGACAGAGATAGTAAAAGACTAGCTAACTCGGGGATTCTTTGTCT
>NZ_JAPQLF010000126.1:14322-27183 GCF_028982105.1 Wolbachia endosymbiont of Drosophila bicornuta
AAGACTAGCTAACTCGGGGATTCTTTGTCTTTTTTTCTGCTTAGTAAATTTCTTAAACATTTGCAGCGTAAGTTAGTTGCAATTAAAAGCGGCTGAATCTCGCTTGTCAAGCGTTTAAAACATAAAAAACGCCAATATTTTAAAGCGGATAATAACCCAAGGGCTTCTTTTGCCTTTTTTTTCATTTGGTAAATTTCTTAATATTTATAGCTAAAGTAATTTAAAAGTCCGTGAAGGGTGTCATGCCAGTGCTTGACACTGGCATCCAGTTTTCCATATAATCTCATCAAAAATGTTTATTTTCTAGCTACTTTTATACTTATCAACCCAGTATGCTTACTTACAATTAAAATTTCTGGATCCCAGTGTCTGGGCACTTGGATGACAGCTAGCCTGACAACCGTCATCCCGCTACGTGTTAGCGGCTAAGAGATACCGCGAATGAATCGCGGTATGACGGTTCGCGGCAGTATGACGTAGAGCTCACGTTAGCTATACTTTTATGCTTACAAACTTAATAAAATTCCTGGATCCCAGTGTCTGGGCACTGGGATGACAAAAAAGGAGGCACTAGGATGACAAAGGAGAGCTGCTCGGATGATACCTTTTTCTACTTAGTTTGGGTTATGCAAGAAGTCTATTATAATCAGGCTTTAAGTGTGCGGAAGTAATTTTTTGCGTTAGAGTAAAAAATTTTTTCTATACCTAATCAAAGTGGATCAAGAGAAACTTACCACTTTCTTTACAAAGGGTTTGATGTTACCATTTGACTACCTATTCTGAATTTATTGGATGAACATTAACATAAAAAATCTAGTTCATGCTTTCTCTAAATTGCCAAGTTTAGGGCCATCATCATCACGCAGGTTAGTTATATATTTACTCCAAAACAAAGAAAAAGTTATGCTACCACTTGCATCTTTGATTAAAGAGCTAGCAGATCTTATAATAGAGTGTGAAGTTTGCGGAAATCTAGATACTAAGTCACCTTGTTCTATTTGTACTAACCCAAAACGTGACACTAAGTTACTGTGTGTAGTAGAAGAATTAGGTGATCTATGGGCGTTTGAAAAAGGAAATATATATTCAGGTTTATACCATGTTTTGGGTGGCAGATTGTCTGCAATAAATGGCATAGGTCCAAAAGAACTCAACCTTGACACTATTCTGAAAAAAGTGACAGAGTCTAAAATTGAAGAGATAATTATCGCAATTAATCCGACATTAGAGGGACAAGTTACTGCACAATATATAATTGAATTGCTAAAAAATTTGGATGTGAAAATATCACGCCTTGCTTGCGGCATACCAATGGGCGGAGAAATTGACTATCTTGATGAAGGAACGCTGAGGATAGCACTTACTTCAAGACAAGAATATGAGTTAAATATAAAATAAGACATGTGCCTAAAAAAACTTATATCGCTAATAACATTCAAAAAGAAAAAAATATTGCCACCACTTGAAGTGGTGGCTTGGGAAAATGACCGCCTAAACTATAAGCAATTTTCAGGTAAATTCAACACTATAATTAAAACAATTGATCAGTCTTTTACAATAATATCTTTAGAAGGATATGATGGATGGGGCAAGACGTTTTTTTTGAAAGAATGGGTAAAAGAGTTAAAACAGCAAAATGAAATTGTAGCTTATTATAGTGCATGGGATATCAATGCATTGGACCAACCACTTCCTTCTTTTTTAAATTTTCTATTTGAAGATTTATTTGCATCGTATGAAGTAAAAAGAAGCGTTATACAACAGTTCAAGAACATAAACCAAGAGCTATTTTCTCTAAACACACTAGGAAAGCTGATCAGTAAATCTCCACTTGCTATGCTTTCAGTATTTCTTGATGCTGCAAAAGAGGCTGATAAAAAAGACATAGGTTTTGTCTTGAGTGAATTAAGTCTTCTCCAAAGAAGAAAAGAGAGTACTAGAGATTTCAAAATACAGTTAGCGGATGTGGTTAATAAAATCAGAAAAGACAAAAACATTTATATAATGGTGGATAATCTTGATGTGTGCCGTCCTAAATTCGTTGTCGATTTTTTGGAATCTATAAAGTATATGCTTGATGTGGAGGGGCTGGTTTTCATTATTTCTGTAGGTAAAGATAAGAGTAATGTACAAAGAGCAATCAGCACAATACTTGGACCAAATTTTGACCTAAAATCTTTTACTGATCTCTCTTTACATTTGCCAAAACAACCGATAGAAAAATTTACAAAAGAACTATTTGAAAATATTAAATTACCGAAAAAGTCAAAAAATTTGATTGTAGATAGTTTTATATTTTATGCAGAAAGCCTATCACTGTCGTTAAAAACAATAGAATACTGCGTAAAAAAAATAAAGCTGTGTCTTCTGAATCACACAAGAGAAGAATTACCTGATCCGAATTTGTTTGCATTTTTGGTAATACTGCAATCAATAAATATTGATATATATGAGGAACTAGATTCCTCATGTCAAAGATCCTTGGAAAAAATTGAAAATGAATATAAATCTTTAGTTCTAAATGGTCAAGAAGAATGGGAAAAACTTAAAACCTCTCTAGAAACTGCTTTTGCAGAGAGGGAGTCAAAAATTAACAAAGCTATAAAGGATATACTATTTTGAAAAGATACCCTACCTTCACATATACAAAGATAGGGTAACATTTGATTAACGCCCTTTTACTATGTCATTACCTTGTTCAAACTTTCTGATTAATTCGCTTACATTGACATTAGATAATTTTTTACCTGCAGATTTGTCATTATGTGAAGCATCAGGTTTACGAAGGTCTTCCTTACTGTTACTCCTAGTAATATTATAGCTCTTTTTACAATAATCCGAACAGACCGTAATATGCTACTGGCCTGCTATAGCCATAAACACATATCTTATCGCATTCGGACTATTATAAGAAAGGCTATACATCTAACAATGTTTGAATTATTAGACTTATCGCTTACATCTGAAATATTGCTTTTTTCACTACATGAAGACGAATTACTCGACATATTGCCTAAGCTAAAGAGCTTTTTATAGCACTTCTCGCAATAGTCCGAATAGGATAAGATATGTGCTTATGGCTATGGTAGAGCAGTAGCATATTATGATCTGTTCGGATTATTGTAAAAAGAGCTATACCTTGATAGATTGGATTCCAATCAAGTGGATTATAAGTTTTTTTGCTAGTCTCAACCTTTTGGTTATTTTGCTGTTTAGGAGAAAAACCAAGTTTTTCTCTTTCTTTCTTGCTTAGCGTTTTGAGAAATTTTACGGTTTCTAATTCATCAGTTGCTTGTACTTTATGTAAATCAAAGCTTTTTTGATGGTTATCCTGCTTAACATTTTCCATCATTTTATCTTTTATTGTTCTATCCTCATCATCAGAAGTGCTGCTACTAATATCACTGATACCACTATCCCCTGAATTGCGGCGTTGTTTGTTAGGAGTGCTATGAATGTTGTCTTCCATGAGTTTTTGCATTGTTGGGCCAAATGTTCTTCCAAGATTGCTACTCACTGTTTTATTACTATCATTTGCTTGAGAATGAGGTACATTTCGCTCAAAAATTGCTTTTATTCCAGCAAATTTAGCTTTGGAAGATTTCGGAGGAACAGGTGGGGCAACCATGCCTTTTGAGTTAATCTCTCCTTCATTTTGAGGAAAAATTTTTGGATTATTTTTTTCTACTGTAGTATTCATTTTTTTACCTCTAAACCTATTAACTAATAAAAGTATAAACTTAGAGGTATTAATTTTGTAATAACAATGCTAATAGATTACCGCAGTTTCAATAAGCATCACCAGAGGATTCTCTATATAATGCTTAAAGGCATTTAAAAACTTTGCTCCGAGTGCCCCATCAACTGCTCTATGGTCAACAGAGAGCGTTACTGTCATTATTTCTGCTATTTCTATTTTCTCATTCATAACAATTGGTTGTTTTTTAGATGCACCAACTGCCATAATGCAAGATTGCGGCGGATTGATTATAGCACTGAAGGCTTTTATACCAAACATCCCTAAGTTGGAGATAGTAAACCCTCCTCCTTGAAACTCTTCAGGTTTCAATTTTCCAGATCTTGCTCTGCTTACTAAATCTTTCACTTCTTTTGATATAGATAAAATACCCTTTTTATCAGCATTTTTTACTATAGGAGTAATTAGCCCATCTTCAAGTGCCACAGCGATTGAAATATCTATATTTGAATATCTCAGTATTTTATTATCTATCCACGAAGAATTTATATCAGGAAATTTTTTCATGCTGAAAGCTGCAGCTTTTATGATTAGATCATTAATTGTTACTTTATTGTTTTCATCTGCTGAGTTAATCTCGTTTTTTAACGATATTAACTTATCAACCTGGCAGTCTACAGTTAAATAAAAATGTGGAACATTCTGTTTTGATTCAGTCAGGCGCTGTGCTATCACTTGGCGCATGTTGCTTACTTCAACTATGGTATCTTTCTCAGGACTTTCAGTATGTATACCACTGCCTAAAAACTCCAACACATCAGCCTTAATTATGCGACCATATGGTCCTGTACCTTTTAATTGCTGCACATTAACCCCTTCATTTTGAGCTATTTTCTGAGCTAATGGGCTTATTTTTGTTCTACCTTCTGCATAACCCTCTGTCATCTGAGTAGCTGACACTGGGATCCATTCTTCTTTTCTAGATCCCAGTGTCAAGCACTGGGATGACATTGAGGGGTTGGATTCCAGCGTCACGCGCTGGAATGACACCGAAGAATGACTTATTGGCTTTCCGTTTAAATCTTGGTGTTCTGATTTTTGATTATCAACAGCACTTTTTGTCACTTCCTTTTTAACTGCACCATTGATGGAAGTTGAAGTATAGTTGTTAAGTGCACTTTCATCTTCTCCTTCTTCCAGCATTAAAGCTATTGGTTGATTTACAGGCACGCCACTTGTTCCTTCTGTTACTAAAATTTTTGCTAAAACCCCTTCATCTATAGATTCAAACTCCATTATGGCTTTATCACTCTCTATCTCAGCAATTACGTCGCCTACTTCAACTTTGTCTTGTTCTTTTTTATGCCACTTTACAATTTTTCCTCCAGCTTTGCTCATTGTTGGTGAAAGAGCAGGCATTAATATTTCTATAGGCATTGATTTTGCATTTAAAGATCTATTCAATTTTTAATTTACTCTTTATCTTATGTCAACCTAATCGTGAATTATGATGAATAAGTCTGTTACACTATCCCTCAAGTTATCCCAGCGCGTGACACTGGGATCTTGGTTCAGTACTATTATCCTGTTGTTTTTATTATTTAGCCATAGCTTGTTTGCTAACAACTTTGTTTCAACCAAATCAAATAAGATCAACATGAGAACGGGGCCAGGGTTTCACTATCCTGTAAAATGGATATACACTTGCAAAAATCTTCCCCTGAAAGTGATAGAAGAGTTTGAGAGTTGGAAAAAGGTCTGCGATATAGATGAAGACTGCGGATGGATAAAAGGCAATCTTCTTAGTGATAAGCGCTACGCGATTGTAAAAGAAGATACTTATGGATATCAAAAACAGAGTGTAGACAGCAAGATTACTATGAAAATAGACAAGTTTGTTGTGATGAAGATAGAAAAATGCAACGAAGAATGGTGCTTTCTTTCCACCCCAAAACGCAAAGCATGGGTACAAAAAAAACATATATATGGGGTTGATTAGGTTGACAAAAGATCTGAATTAACACTAGTTTCTGGGCCTTCTGTAGCATGCTCTTCAGATGAAGCAGAGGGTTCTTGAGGCTCTGGAGACTGTACATGGCTATCACAGAAACTCCTTAACATCTCCTCAGCGGATGAATCTAAAATTTGTACAATAGACTTTTCACTTTGTTCTCTTAGCGATTGATCCGCTCTAGAAATCAACTCAGAAAACTCGCTACCTGATTTTTCAGCTTCACTTTTTATTTTACTTTCTATGCTTGCAATATTACCTTGGTCAATTTCTTCTTTTGTTATGTTGAATGACTTTGCAACATCTTGATATCCAATCTTGCAATTTCCACAACCAATTATGCAAAAAGTAATAGAATCAGATATTTCGCTTGCAGCCCAATTATGTATAGTGTAAGCCAAATAATTGTCATGGTATTTAATGCTAAATTGTTGTTCTATTAACTCAGAAATTTTATTCTTTAGAGACATAAAGCACCCTCCTACATTCGTTATACCTTTTTGTTAAGATACAGCAATTACACCATTTACTACATGCTTTACTTTAATTAATTATTAAAACAAGAGCATCATTTCCAGAGCTATATCTTTTTACCTTGATAATTCTTTTTTGACTTCCTCTTTAATTATCCCACTTATATTCACGTTAAGATCCCCTACCCAAAAATCAGTCATAGTTTCAAGATCGTATAGATCCTCTATTACTTTTTTAATAGCAGCATTTATTTCTTCTTCGTCAAATTCCTTTATAATAGGTCTAATCTTCACATACCCTGGAGAGCCTTTACCATAAATTCCTTTGCTTTTATTAATGCAGCCACCTGCAACAGATCTACTGCTTCTCAAACCACTTCCACACTCTACTGTTTCATACTTGATTTCACCATTTTCTATATGTGCTATTTGATTGTCTTGTGTAGACTTCAGTTTATCTGCCTTTACAATTTTCTCCTCTAGCTTTAAATCTTGCTTATGAATTACTGTTTCCTCATAACCCTTACCACCGTATGTTCTATACTCACCTCCACCTGCAACAGTAATTAGTTGCTGGCAATGTTGCTTCTGCGAATTGCACATTTCTATGAAAACAGGTCCCCCGTCCTTATCTGAGAGGTTACTTTCCTGGTTACCCCTTCCCTCTGTGACTTGCACCTTAATTATAGGATAATTAGGATCGATTTTCAGTTTAGCTTTAATATAATCTCCTGGCATCCCTACTCTGCTTTCAGTAGAATGGCATTTTTGACTGTCACAGCCACTACCTTGTATATGACCTGCTTCACCACTTCCCCACGCTTCTATTTTAATACGATCAAATTTTATTGATAAGTCATCTGTATAAACATCTTTATTTTTATGATCATAGGATTTTTCATTATTTTTTTCAAGATCTGGTTTCTTATTTTTCAGCTGTTCCTTGATTATCTCTTTTAATTTTTCTTTTAATTTCTTTTTGAGACCTTCTAAATCGAACCTACACAATTTATCAGCGTAAAAGACCTCCGTTCTGTTTGCTTTTATTGGTGCTTCTGGTTGCGTGACAACGCCATTTGTATTTTGTGAAATCTTTGTATAAAAAGGTTGAGTGTTTTTTTTGTCTACATATCGTGTTGAACGGCTGCATGTTCCAGTAAAGCAGATACAACCATCATCACCTTGATTACATTTTTCTCTATGCTCTACATCCGTCAATTTGTACACTACTTTCAGTCCTTTACTAGATTTAAATGTATCATCTATCTCATCATTTCTTTTTACACAGTAACTGCATTTCCCCTTTTCCTGTTTATTGTTGTCAGGGAAGAAAACATACCCTTGCTTATTGAATATTATTTTATCTAACTCACTCTGATCTCTGTTTAAGAGATCTGCTCTTTTATTTTCCTTGCTTGGAAGACAATAGAACTGATTTGATTCCTTGGAGTAAACAGCATTGTATTTAGTATATCTTGTTCCCATTAATTTTAGTGGTATTATTTTATTTTCTCTTTTAAGAACAAACTCCTCTGGTTCTGGCTGCCATCCAGAAAGACAAAGCATTTTACTGTTAGAATTTCCTTTATACTTTACTTCTATTTCCGGCTGCCCAGAGTTATTAAATTCACATTGAATAGATTTGTCTTTTAACTTTTTCTCAAAATCATTAAAACTATAAAAACTTCCGCCTTTAGAACATTTAATTTGCACATCAGGAACATAGCCATATTCTTTCAGAACTTTAAATTGCTGCGGATTACTTTCTAATATACCTTCTATAATATTATCAATATTACTATCAGTTGTTTTTGCTACTATTGCTGGTTTTACTACTTTTAAAGATAGGGGGCCAATGTTTATAGGATGGTTGAGGTCAGTATTAACATTAAAAGTACAGGAACCATTACTATAGGTTCCATGTGCTTTAGCACAAGTGCTCTCACTCATCTTCATTTCTACTTTCAATGTATTTGCATTTACTATCTCCACTATCTCAGGTTCTGGAGCAGGTGGTGCAGGAAAACAGCCGATGAACTGTGGATTGTTTTCATCTATACTTTGAGTTCCAAGGTATTCAGCGCAGAGCTTATCTTTTTCTCTATAAGTTTTGAAGTAGTACGTGATGCCATCTTTGTCTAAAATAGAGCGCCACTCAGCTTTATTTTCTCCATACCCTTTAGGGAAATCTAATTTTTCTCCAATCTCTCCGTCTCTTCCTTTCAGATTACCAATGATTACCTTAACCTTAGGATTAAAGTAATCATTGTCTTTATCTGTCATAGGAACAATTCTAACTTGTGGAAGCGACATTGCAAGTTGTTCACAAAATGGAGGGGGGCCAGGTGCAAGTGGAACAGGAGCACATTTTACTGCCGTTTGGTAGCAGGTATCACAGACTTTTTCCATCTCCACAGGACGGAAAATATTCTCACCCGAAAATACTCTAGAACCCCATGAAGAAATTCCTGACATACAAGCCCCTTTTTGACTGCAAGCACATATTTTAGGAGAGTTAGCGAATCTTCTTTTTTCCTCATCAGTAACACCGTCTGCCCATTCCCATTTAAGACCCAGAGCAATTTCTCCTCCAGCTTTTGTTTTATCTCCTTCCCAGTCGATAAAAGCTGCAGCAGAAACTCCAGCTCCTGTACCTTGCGTTCCATATATCTGGCGGCAGGATTACCCACTTTGTAATTCATAACAATAACTTTGTCCATCATAAGCACATACTCTAATTTTGGGATTAAAGTAACCATCAACTCCTTGATCTTTTATTGCTTGCACCTTAATTTCCTTTACCCAATCTCCACCAACTATTGCTTCCCACCAAGTATTACTTTCTACAAATGTTGGACAATCAGCATATCCTTGATACGAAAGACCAAGTATCAAAAAAAATATCAATAAGAAATTAAGCCTTACACTTCTCATAAAATACCGGTAACCACTCATTAACTTCTTCTCCTTTTTCCTTTATTGCCTCGTACATATACTTTATCGTCTCTTTTTTAGCTGAAAGTACATGTATTTCTTGCATATTCTTTAAATCTAAATTTAAAGTTACTAATCCTTTATACTGTTTTATCAAAAATAAACCTTCCTGCGTTGGCGTCTGCAGAATTATATTCAGCTCCTCTTTTGATAAAGAAAATGCTTTCATGTATAATCTATTTGCATTGACGTTCGGCATCAAGATTCTTGTATCAACATGTTTATCTAAATATTGAGTAAATTTGCTAGCAAATGCGAGATTTAAATTTTCAGTACTTAGGATTACTACAACATTTAGTTCCGTCATTCTTTGCATCCAGTTATCAAACTCTTTCTCTGTAGGAAAAATATTACTTATCTCCCATGCTTCATCCAAAACAAGTATTGCAGGCGAGCCATCACATTTTGCCTCAAAAGAATATAAAAAATAGTAAAGTATCACGGACATACATTCCTTTTGTTTTGTAAGGTTTGCGGTGTTGAGAGATATAATTTTTGTTTCCCAGTCAATATCTGATTCATTACCATCTTGAAATAAGTAAGCAAAGTCACCATCGTCACACCATCTACTTATCTTACCCCCAAGAAGCAAGAGCACCTCAGAAATTTGTGAAATAGAACGTGATTCCTTGGGTATAGCAAATATAGAATCCACAATTTTTCTTATCTTTTCTTCTACGTCCACGAAGCTCGTATCGGCTACCATTCTTCTGATCAGTTCAACCAACATATTGCGATTGGAAGCACTATCTTCAATGTTTAGTGGATTAAATTTTAGGCTTTTGTCCTTATATTTTGGATCGATTATGTAATATTTACCACTCACTGCTTTAGTAAAAATTATTGATTTTCCAGTGTTATCCAATATGACAATTCTTGGGTTAAACTTTCTTGATTCTGATAATAGAAAATTAATGAGTGAAGTTCTGCCTGAATTTGGAGCTCCGAGTATCGTAGTATGGCCATTATTTCTTTTTCCATGAAAATTAAAGAAGTAAGGATTTCCTTTTTTTGAGAAAAAAATCATTACCGCTTCTTTCCACCTTCTTCCTTTTAATGTACCTGACGTAAAATCGTGCAGCATAGCAAAGCTGCAAGCGTATTTTGTTAGGATATTTTTCGGTTGCGTAATAAAAGCAAAATTGCCTGGAAGTTGTGCCCAAAAATGACTTTCCATATGTAAATCAGTTCTAAACATCATGAAGCCAACTAATGACATTATAGAAGATAAATCACTAATACTTTCAGCTAACTTATTCCTATCATCTGCAAATACTGTAAAAATAATTTTCTGTTGGCAGAAGTCTATACTAGAGGTCTTTTCAAGCTCTATTATTTCTTCAATTCCTGAGCTTTTAAGTAAGGTATTATCCTCACTAATTTGCAGCATGTTGATTTGTTTTTTAAATTCTTTTATTGCTTTGTTATTACTAGTAAATATCATTATTTCTGTAATGATAAATTCAGATTCAAGCTGCAAGCATCTATCTATATTACCTAAAGAGATTTCCCGGTATTCTTTTATGCTGAAAATAGAGCCAAATTTCTGTTGATTTTCAAATGTTGTTTGAAACGTATTGAAACCAAAAGCTATTTTAAAATTTCTAATATATTGCGACAGGTCCCTTTCATGTATTTGATAATCTTTGTGCGTTAATGTAACAATATAGTGGAGAAATTCTATCATTTCAGAATATATTTTACCTTCACTAAACCTTAGACTCAGTTTTTTAGCTCCAAAAGGTCCTAAATCATTTTGAATTACGTCAGTTATCTTTTGCAACTCCTGATGGCTTTCTTGTAAAGACAACTTATGCTTATTCTTTATTCTATTGAAAAAAAACGAATTATTAGTATGCTTGCCAAAATCGCTAAACAATATTACAATGTATAGTTCATTTATATACTGTAATTTACTATCAGTTAGTTTATTAAACCACGTTGAATGTAGGTTGTCAGAGAAGTCTTCAGTTTTATTCCATTTCAAGCTCAGTTTATTGCGCTTTCTAACGGTATGAATCCAAACGGTAAAACACAGGCTATTAATATTTTTTGATATGCTTTTTCTAATTTCAGTTCTGAGGTCGCTGTAGTTATCAACAGAAGAATAATCTTCTAACTTGATTATTTTTAACAATTCTCCCTGTTTTGTTAGTATGGTTTCTTCATCGTAATGACAAGCATAAGGAACAAAATCTAAATCAATGCTTTCTAGTAATGCTAAGTTGTTCTTTTTTTTAAGCTTAGAGTTAACTGTTGGTACTTTTAACTGCATATGCGTATTCAATAAAGATAATTAAAAAAGATAAAAATACTATCTTAATTTTTATCTTTTTTCTCGCTATTGGATTGTAATTTTATATCTTTTGCAAAGTTAAATTTTTCTTTTAAGTAGTCTGTTGCCTTTTCTGTACTACCGAACATCAGGACCAGTACACCAAACATTATCATAAAAAAGATTAGACCTCTGAACACTACTGCAAGTATCACTGCAGCTATACACAACCCTATGATTGTTGAAGGACTCATATTTTCTACAGTATCTTTAACTGAAAATGAAGAAATAAAATTTTTTACCGTTTCTTGTATACCCTTTAATTCATCACTCGCCGAACTTGCTTCGCTAGAATATGATGCAAAAATGAAACTTAATAAGGCTATAAAAACCAAAACTTTATTCAATTGAATGCGCATCAACTAAACACCTTTTAAACATTCCTCAAATATAACAACTTTTATATCAATAGGCAAGAACTGAATTCACTTATCCACTACAAGTAACACATATTTAATTTTTACCGCTGTGAACATGCTGTAAGCTCTTATCATCAACAAGAGGACTCACATTAATGGATGTTATAGCTCTTTTTACAATAATCCGAACAGATCATAATATGCTACTGCTCTACCATAGCCATAAGCACATATCTTATCCTATTCGGACTATTGCGAGAAGTGCTATAATTTACTTGATAGGAAGTTTGAATGCAATTCAGATACTGCTGCTATAGCAAGCACTGCAACCATAGCAAGTAGTCCTGCTCCTATCAATCCTGATGTCATTGCTCCTGCAACAATGCACCCTATTGTGGAGAGAGCACAACCTGCTACAAATGCAACGTGAAGATTTCTGTTATTGGGTTGTTTTTCAAGTGGAGTATCTTCACCCTTTTTCTTATTCAAAGGAAATTTCTGCACGATTGTAATGGCGTTTTTTCTTTCCCTTTTTTCTTCGGGTTGCATTGAATCTTTTGCCTGGCTGCCTGTCATCTGAGTAGTTTGACTATTTGGATCCATACTTTCTTTTTCTCTGGATCCCAGTGTCACGCACTGGGATGACACCTGTGGTGACTCTTTCTCAACTTGATCTTCAATCTTTTTATTATATTTAGAAGGAGATCTTCGTCCACTTGGCCCTTTGGACCTTGTTTTAGTTGGGTGTGCTAATTTTGTCTCTCCTTCATCCTCTGGTTGTAAGCCATTATCTTCTTCAACAGAGCTCAATGTTGAGTTTAAACTTTCCTCAGATGAAGTGCTTGCTATTGATGTTAAACTGTTTTTTCTACTATTTATTGGTGATATCGAGTTTTTTTCACTCAGTCCAGGTGAGTCTATTCCACCATAAGCGTCAAGTTAAGGAAATAAAGGTATGAAAGAGATAGAATAATAAGGTATAAGTTCTCCAA
>NZ_JAPQLF010000127.1:0-4470 GCF_028982105.1 Wolbachia endosymbiont of Drosophila bicornuta
CCATACGCGTCAAGTTAAGGAATGTAGAGAGCTTAAAGTAGATACCCTGGTCTTCCTATATCTGTCTTTCAAAGAAAACTTTGACCAGATTATAGTAAGCTTTTTTAGAAAAATTTTTAAATTATTGACAATATTGTTTAATATCAAAAAGAGCTCTCTAACCCGCCTTTTCAATTCAATAAATGCCTTTGTTAAACTGAGCTCCGTGTTCTTTTTTAGTTTTACAAAGCCAACCATTTCGTGAAATACGAGAATAGCACATAATTTTGCGTATAGCTCGCACAATACTCTAAATGGATTTGTCTTTCCTTTTAGTTTATCAAGATTGATATGACTTTTATATAGTTTAAATAGTAATTCGATTTGCCATCTTACTCTATAAACCGTCAATATTTGTTCAGCATTAATTTTACTCTCTGGAACATTAGTTATAAATATTGACCAATCTAATAACTTTTGATTCTTTTGAGAAGATGTATATCCATGTGACTTTGCTAATTTATTAGCCTTTCTTCTTCTAGCCATAGACTGTTCTTCAGTTAGCTTTTGACATATAATTCTTACCTTAATTTTTACTTCCTTTCCTAATAATACTTCTTTTTCTGAAGATAATTGACCTTCTAAATACTCCAATAGCTCTATTTTTTGATTTGTTTCTATATCATATATATTGGTATCAGACTTATAACGACTAACAAAATATGCACCTGCTTCATCAATCTGTTTAAAAGAACTAGGCACAAAGTAGCCCAAGTCAAATATTAGCAAATCATTGGCTGATAAACCGTTCAGATAATCCCTATAACCTTGATCCGACCTTATTCCTTCCATAAAATTTAACTTATCTAGCGCTTGATTCAGGTAATCAAAGACTAACTGTAGCTTTATTCCTGATTTGGTATTATTCTCACAATCTCTATAGCTACTGCCATATCCTTTGTACATATCTTCCATGCTACTGGGCAGGCTAATGTAGCTGCTATCCAATAATTTAACGCTTCCAAATTGCTGTAAAATTTTGCAATCAATCTGTAGACTTTTTTTAAATAAACACAAAGCTTCGTTATACATTTTTTTCATGAACTCAACTGCTTCTTCACTAAACCTAAAATCTAAACCCTGTTTTGTAATTTCTATCGAGTCTTCATTTAGCAATTGGCACATTGTTTCTATGCTGCAATCATCAACTCCTATGTTACCAAAAACCATAGCTTTTATGAATGATGAGCCATTAAGTTTTCTCTTTCTTTTTATAAAACCTACTGCAATTGATATTTCGTCTGCTTTTTCATTAAAGAATTCATTGAGGTCTTTTGATAAGCAAGCTATTCTGTCCATTGTAAGTTCTCTCATTCATATATCCAAGAGAATTTATACCTTATTATTTTCCTTCACTCTATCAACTTTACTTACACTTTTCCTTAACTTGACGCGTATGCACCTCTAAAGTTTTTTACATCAATAGTAGCCTTTTCTTCCTCTACAAGATATTCAACTATATCGTAGCAATTCATTCTAGCAGATTCATGTAATGGAGTATCGCCATTTTTTTCGCTTACTACATTAACATCAGATCCCTTTTCTAACAGAGCTTTAACTATGCCTAAACAGGCCACCTCACAAGCAATATGCAAAGCAGTGCATCCTTCTTCGTTTCGTGCTTCAAAACTAGCTCCTTTTTCTAACAGAAATTGAACTACTTCCAAATGACTACATCCAGCAGCTTCATTTAAAGCAGTATCGCCTTCATAGTTTGTTGCATTAATATCAGTACCTTTGTCTAATAGAGCTTTAACGATTTTTAAGTAACCCTCTCGAGCAGCAATATGCAATACACATTTGAAACTATTCTTTCGTATGTCAGCATTATTCATTTGGCCCAATAGAGCTTTAACTATTTCTAAGTGGTCCTCGCTAGCAGCAATATGCAAAGCAGTACAGTCTTCGTTGTTTCGTGCCTCAACACTGGCTCCTTTTTCTAACAGAAATTGAACTACATCTAAGTGACACATTTCAGCGGCAATATGCAAAGGAGTGTCATTATCATAGGTTGCTTGGTTAATATTGATTTTTTCTTCACTTATAAAGTACTCAACCACTTTTAATTTACCCATTTCAGTAGCAGAATGAAGAGCAGTGCATCCTTCTTTGTTTCGTGCCTCAACACTAGCCCCTTTTCCTAATAGAACTTGAACTACTTCTAAGTGGCCTGCTTTAGCAGCAATATGTAAGGCAGTGTCACCATTATCTTTTTGCGCATCAACATCAGCACCATTATCTAGTAGAACTTGAATTACGTTTAAGTGACCCATCTGAACAGCGATATGCAGCGGAGTAGCTTCTTCATTGTTTATTACCTCAACAGTAGCTCCTTTTTTTAACATGGTTCCAACGATTACGAAGTGGCCCCTGCCAGCAGCAAGATGCAAAGGCGTGTTACCATTGTTGTCTTTTATCTCAACACTAGCTCCTTTGTTTAATAGATCTTGAACTTTCTCTAAGGAACCATGAAAAGCAAAATTAAGTCAGTATGTATATTACTTTCGTGTACACAATGCTCATCTGTTTTTAAGTGACTATCGAGCGTAGCTAAATATGAATACGTAATATTTTGATTAACTTGATAAATTGGTATGGTCTGTGTTGCATAAAAACCTTGTTCTTTTGACCGCTTTTCTATTCCATCAACCATACTGTTCTCTTCTAAATCTGCTTGAATATTTATTGGACTAGATACTTCTTCCAATTGATTACCCACGACACTACCTTAACTTAAAAACTTATGTTTTAATTATTACACAATTATTATAATTAGCAATAGTTTTATATTTTTTTCAGAATTACAAATTTATTGTATTCAGATATAGGAAAATACCTTTTGTCTCTAAAAAACATTGCAACCAAGTATTACAAAGATTTCAATTATTTACTTCTTCAAAGATCCCAAAAAGATCGTATCTTTGTGAGAACAAGCTACGTAAAAGTAGGGTTATGAAAATAGGAACTTGCAATCTTTGCAACAAAGTTAGGTAAGTTAGTTCGTATGTAAATGTAGTAAAAGTAGGCTAATATAGCTGGTTTTAGGATATAGTAGAATCACTATAAAGAAAAGTTCGAACGGTACACTTGGTAGACCAACGCATCCCAAAACGAAAAGCTCTCACGCTTGTTATTTTTAATTAAATAAAAGTGACTATATTATTAATTTAATGATAAAGAGTATGAAAATATATATCTATTGAAAAGTAGTGCTACTAGTCATAAAAAAATGACTTTACTTTGCTGATTTTTATTGCTACTATACGACTAGCGACAACAAGAGGTTTTTATGTTACCATTGCAAAATACTGAAAGCTCCTCACATGAACAAGGTAGTCATTCGAGGAGTTCAGGTAAGAAAAATCGTAAAACGAGTAGAAAACATGGGCGTTCTGTTACAGACAAAGATGGCACAGTATCAAAGAGGCTGCGCATGGATGTAAATGTTACTAGTAATGAAGATTCGGTATTTCCTAGTGATTTACAAGATGAACCTAGACAGGATTTGTCTAACGAAGAAATAAAATTTGCTAAAAGTGTGGTTGGTAGAGAAGGAACACCTGCATTTAATCAGTTTTTAGATTTTTTAATTACAGGAGAAGGGACAAAATATCTAGAAGTTCTAAAAAGAAAAGGAATAAATCTGTCTAATATGTCCAGTATTTTAGGTAGAGCAGGATCTAATGCTCCTAAAGCTTTTAAAGAGTTATATGATCTTTGGTTTGATGAGCAAGAAAACAAAACACCATATTTAAAAACTCTAGAAAAAGAGGGGATAAATCTGTCTAATATTTCCAGTATTTTAGGTAGAGCAGGATCTAATGCTCCTAAAGCTTTTAAAGAGTTGTATGATCTTTGGTTTGATAAGCAAGGAAATAAAACACCATATTTGAAAACTCTAAAAGACAATGGAGTAGGTCTAGCTCGAATGTCCAGTATTTTGAATGGAGCAAGATCTAATGCTCCTAAAGCTTTTAAAGAGTTATATGATCTTTGGTTTGATAAGCAAGGAAATAAAACACCATATTTAAAAACTCTAGAAAGAGAGGGGATAAATCTGTCTAATATGTCCAGTATTTTGAATGGAGCAGGAGCTAAAGCTTCTGAAGCTTTTAAAGAGTTATATGATCTTTGGTTTGATAAGCAAGGAAATAAAACACAATATTTGAAAACTCTAAAAGACAATGGAGTAGGTCTAGCTCGGATGTCCAATATTTTGAATGGAGTAGGATCTAATGCCCCTAAAGCTTTTAAAGAGTTATATGATCTTTGGTTTGATAAGCAAGGAAACAAAACACAACTTTTAAACACTCTAGAAAAAGAAGGAATAAATCTAGCTAAGATGTCCAATATTTTAAGTAGAGCAGGATCTAATGCTCCTAAAGCTTTTAAAGAGTTATATGATCTTTGGTTTGATAAGCAAGGAAACAA
>NZ_JAPQLF010000127.1:4520-8382 GCF_028982105.1 Wolbachia endosymbiont of Drosophila bicornuta
ATCTAATGCTCCTAAAGCTTTTAAAGAGTTATATGATCTTTGGTTTGATAAGCAAGGAAACAAAACACAACTTTTAAAAATTCTAGAAGAAAAAAAAATAAACCTAGCTAATATGTCTAGTATTTTAGGTGGAGCAGGATCTAATGCTCCTAAAGCTTTTAAAGAGTTATATGATCTTTGGTTTGATAAGCAAGGAAACAAAACACAATATTTAAAAACTCTAGAAAAAGAGGGGATAAATCTGTCTAGTATGTCCAGTATTTTACATGGAGCAGGATCTAATGCTCCTAAAGCTTTTAAAGAGTTATATGATCTTTGGTTTGATAAGCAAGGAAACAAAACACAATATTTAAAAATTTTAGAAAAAGAAGAAATAAATTTAACTAATATGTCTAGTGTTTTAGGTGGAGCAGGATTTAATGCTCCTAAAGCTTTTAAAGAGTTATATAATCTTTGGTTTGATAAGCAAGGAAATAGAACACAATATTTGAAAACTCTAGAAAAAAAGGGGATGAATCTAGCTAATATGTCCAGTATTTTGCATGGAGCAGGATCTAATGCTCCTAAAACTTTTAAAGAGTTATATGATCTTTATTTTGATAAGCAAGAAAATGAAACACAATATTTAAAAACTCTAAAAGACAATGGAGTAGGTCTAGCTCAAATGTCCAGTATTTTGAATGGAGCAGGATCTAATGCTCCTAAAGCTTTTAAAGAACTATATAATACTTTTTTTGATGAACAAGGAAATAAAGAACAGCATTTAAAGCATTTTATTAAGGAAAAAGATGGGGAAAAAAGTTTTATGATGCCTAGTTTATCTGGCATTTTAGGTGGAGCAGGAGCTAAAGCTAAAGATGCTTTTGAAAATTTGCATAATGTTTGTTTTGATGACGAAGGAGAAAGAACAAGACTTTTAGATGATTTCTATAATGCAGGTTTCATGCCAAGTAACTTATCCTCTATATTATGTGGAACAGGAATACGTGCTTCCTCTATTTTAGAAAGATTGCATAGTGTTTGTTTTGATGACGAAGGAGAAAGAACAGAACTTTTAGATGATTTCTATAATGCAGGTTTTAGGCCAGGTGATTTATCCAGCATATTGAGTGCGGCAGCGGATAGTTTAGAAAAATTTCATGATTTTTGTTTTATAGGAGAAGCAAAAGGGTATTTGAGTCATTTCTTAAAAGAAGGTTTTATGCCGGAAAACTTATCCGAGATATTGCATGGAGCAGGAGCTAATATTTGTTCTGCTTTAAAAGATTTTCATGATATTTGTTTTGATGAGGCAGGAAACAGAACGCAGCCTTTAGATGATTTCTATCAGGCAAGTTTTAGACCGAGTGATTTATCCAGTATATTATCCATGGCAGGAAATAATGCCACTTATATTTTAAGAAATTTTCATAGATTATGTTTTAATAAAGAAAATTATTTAAATCACTTCTTAGCCGAGAAAAAACTTTTTACGCCAAAAAATTTATCTAAGGTGTTACATAGAGTAGGAGTTAGTATTTGTCCTGCCTTTGAAAAATTGCATGGTTTTTGTTTTGATAAAGCAGGAAGCAAAACAGATTATTTAAATAATCTTATCAAAAATAACCCACCGGATACGATACTTAATACACTATATAGAAAAGTAGAAAAAGTTAAAAAAGCTCCTTCTGCTTTCTTAGATGAGAAGAATATTAGTGGAGAAGATAAAATAACCAATCCAGGTCTTAACCCGAGTAGCGTATCTGGTAGAACGGAGCAAGAACAAAACTTGGGTAGTTTACAACAAGGTGATTCTAAAATTAAGAGAAAAACCCGGAAGGGTATCACTAACCAAAGTAAGAACGGACAAGATGATAAAATTTTAGACACAGTAGCAGGTAGCTCAAGAGATTTATCCCAGAGACGAGGAACAAGGAAAAAACAAATACAGTCAGTACACTACAGCAAGAGGCAACGAGAAGTGTTTTCACACTTATCAAAGTTTGCGTCATCTATTGAACCAGTGAAACAAGGGCTTTATTTATCTTCTTTTAAAGCACGTGGGGTTGAGATTGATGGTAGATGTGTAGAGATTACACTTGGCTTATCCCAAGCTTTATTTTTACAGAGTGACGGATCATTTTTAAGTAATTTAGAGAATTCAGCTAAAGTTTATGAGCGTATAGCTCAAGGTAAACAGCTATCTGAAAGGGAAAAAAAGGAGATTTTTGCTTTAAGTAAATTACTTGATGATTTTGATCAGCAATTAGATTCCTCTACAAATAGTCTACCTTCAAACTTAATACGTGCTAAGGGCTACAAAAAGCTTGGTGATTTATCAAATTATATAGCTAGAGTTAAAGGTGATTTTGCTATTCACTTAGTAACAAGTGATCACGTTGTTGCTATTTATAGAACTGGTAATAATTATGCTTATTTTGATTGTAATACGGCATTTGTTTCTGGATTAAAAAGCGTTGATCAGCTTATGAAAGTTGTAGAAAAAGCAACAGAATTTGCTAGCTATGAAGTAGGAGAAAAAGGCTTTCTTGTTGAACACTTCGATATTGAGCGAGCTAATAAGCTACTATCCGGTGAAGATAAACAAATTCTAGCAAAGGGATTTAAAACAGAGCATCAACTTCTAGCGGAGCAAGATAAGGAGCTTGGTCTTATTAAGGTTAATGGTCAAGAATTATCCAGAGTACAGTTATATGATTTTGGAACTAAAGTTAATGTAGAAGGCAGTGTACCGCTACTTATTAACGCTGATATGAATTTAAGTAGCAAAAAATTCCAGGATCTTATAGATAAAGAAGAAGTGAGTATAACAGCTAGAGAATATCTTGAGAATTTGAAAAATTGCAAGAATGTGGAAGAAGTGGTACAAGCAACTAAAACAATTCCTTTCATAGGCTCGGATCGTGAAGTCAAAGATGCAGAGCAAACGCGTAAGCCAAAACGATCTGTATTAGAATGGTTGGTTAAAGGAACAATTAATTGCATACTTGCTGCTGTTTCTCTTACTAGCGCTAGTTGGTCAAAGGGTCAGTTACCAGAAAAAGCAGGCAATGAACCTCAAACTTATTTAAGTGATTCAACAGTAGACAAGCAGCTACAAAGATCACTGTGATATTTCTTCCTTGAGTTGCGCAATTTCAGCTTGAGGGAGGCCAGTAGATTCAGCTATTAAGTCGACAGACATGCCAGCTTTAAGTAGGTTTTTAGCCACTGCCATTTTAGCTTTCATTTCACCTTTTTCTTCGTCGATTAGGATGCCTTTTTCAGTAGCATCATCAAGACGTTTTTCCCAAATAGCAGCTTCTTTCTGTACACTCAATACTCTTTCTTCGTATGCTGCAAGATCCTCTTCTTCCCAACTAAACTTGTCTAACTCATCATATGCTAGCTTTACTATTGGTGATTTTTCTGCTATATTCCTTAGGTCTTGTCGACATAAAAAAATAGTGATATAGAGTACTCTTTATTATAGCTCTTTTTACAATAATCCGAACAGATCATAATATGCTACTGCTCTACCATAGCCATAAGCACATATCTTATCCTATTCGGACTATTGCGAGAAGTGCTATAACTATTGCATTCCTGAGCATTTTGATTCATCATTCTCTTTGTGAAAAACATTCCAAACTTTCTCTCCACTTTTTCTGGGTAAGGTCAGTCAAACCTCCATTTTTTTTATATCAATTTATTACTTTTTTTTCGGTTTGACACACTTTTTTGAACCATAAGCGTCAAGTTAAGGAAATAAAGGTATGAAAGAGATAGAATAATAAGGTATAAGTTCTCCCAGATATATAGCTCTTTTTACAATAATCCGAACAGACCGTAATATGCTACTGGCCTGCTATAGCCATAAACA
>NZ_JAPQLF010000127.1:8432-8786 GCF_028982105.1 Wolbachia endosymbiont of Drosophila bicornuta
CATTTTGATTCATCATTCTCTTTGTGAAAAACATTCCAAACTTTCTCTCCACTTTTTCTGGGTAAGGTCATCATAGCATTAGTTAGATGCATTAGAATTGATCATGATGATGTACATATAATGTTTAGGTTTCAAGAACTTGCTCTGGAAATGCAAAAAAAAATGTTCAACATTATGTCGCGAGTCAAACTTAGGGTATTTGGCGTCTCATGTTTAATTTTTCGCACTACGTGCATCGCATGTCTTTAAAAATTTCTGGGTTTTTACCTATATAAGCCGAAACGCGCTTATAAAGCGTTACAAGACATCAAAAAATGCCAATACTCGACAGAGATAGTAAAAGACTAGCTAACT
>NZ_JAPQLF010000127.1:8884-20893 GCF_028982105.1 Wolbachia endosymbiont of Drosophila bicornuta
GTTTAAAACATAAAAAACGCCAATATTTTAAAGCGGATAATAACCCAAGGGCTTCTTTTGCCTTTTTTTTTATTTGGTAAATTTCTTAATGTTTATGGCTAAACGACAATCGTCATCCCGCTACGTGTTAGCGGGATCTATGCTTTGAGATACTGCGAATGAATCGCGGTATGATGGTTAAGTAAGGGATCTATGCTAAGAGATGCAAAAGACCTTCATGAAACTTTGCCCATTTGGCTTCTCTAAAGATTTCGTTTACAGAATCTAGTAACTCAGCTATGCAGAATAAAAAAAGTTTGTATGGTATACAAATAGTGTGTTTTTTTTATAATTATTTTCTATAATACATAAACCTTTGGTCCAAGCTGTAAATGCCACCATAGGCATTAAAAGTTAATTAACAAACTGCAATGTATAATGAAATAAAGAAACTTGTAAGACTTTGATCTTACAGATTATAAACTTGTCATAAAGTTTAATAGTGTCTGTTACTGCTTTTAGGTGTGAGGCTAGAGGGTTATTAGCAGTAACAGACACTATTAAACTTATTATAGAATTTACTTAAAGTAAATACTTAATTTAAAATATTATAATATTTTTACTTACAATAGATTTATGTAAATGCTTTTTTCCTCAATTAGTATTGTACTATTACACTTGTTGAATGCTAAAAAATTATTAACCATCACTAATCTCTATTTGCATAGTAAGTTTATATATACTATTATACAGTATATCACTTAGTTTTATAGCAAACAAACAAAAGATATGGTGAAGTTATTTGCACTATTGATAATATTTTACTCAAATATATCTGTTGCCTCTGCTCCTACTTCCTGGCAATTTGGATTTCCTGCTCCTGCAACTGAAGTAATGGAGGCTGTAGTTAGGTCACATTCGTTTGTGATGCTTGTGATGGTTACAATAATGCTTTTTGTGTGGGCGCTGCTTGCTTATATAGCGTTTCGCTTTCGTAAAAGCAAAGTAACAAACATAAGTAAAACTACCCATAGTGTTCCTTTAGAAATTATTTGGTTTGTGATACCAACTATCATTGTTGGAATATTAGCCTTTGAAAACGCTAAATTACTGAAGCTACAGGAAGAAATACCGAAAGCTGATATAACACTGAAAGTTATTGGCCATCAATGGTATTGGAGTTACCAATATCCAGAATATCAAGGTGTGTCATTTGATAGTTATATTAAGGGAAAAGAAGACTTTATCGAAGGAGATTTAAAGCTATTCTCTGTTGATAACAACATCGTTTTACCCATTAATACTAATGTTCGTTTACAAGTTACAGCAGGAGATGTGATACACAGCTGGGGAGTACCGGCTTTTGGTGTAAAAATTGATGCGATACCAGGTAGGCTGAATGAGGCGTGGTTTAATATCAAAAAGTCTGGTGTTTATTACGGGCAGTGCTATGAATTGTGTGGTCAAGGCCATGGATTTATGCCAATTGTTGTTGAAGCAGTAAGCAAAGAAGATTTTAATAAGTGGATTGAAAATAGAAAATTAGTGAGTTAAATTTGGAGTATAGATATGAGTGACGTACCAAGGGGCATAAAGCGTTGGTTGTTTTCCACTAATCATAAAGACATAGGGACACTGTACATTATTTTTTCCATATTAGCTGGAATTATTGGTGGATTATTATCGGTGATTATTCGCACTCAGCTAATGCACATTAATATACTTAACAATAACTATCAATTATATAACGTAATGGTTACAGGGCATGCGTTGATAATGGTGTTTTTTATGATAATGCCAGCCCTCATGGGAGGATTTGGTAACTGGTTTGTACCTCTCATGATTGGCGCACCAGATATGGCATTTCCTCGTATGAATAATTTAAGTTTTTGGTTATTAGTGTCATCTTTTATTTTGCTCATTCTCTCAGTGTTTATTGGTGAAGGTCCAGGTACAGGTTGGACTTTATATCCACCTTTATCACAGGTAATGTCCCATCCAAGTGCAGGAGTTGACATTGCTATACTTGCACTTCATGTTGCTGGTATGTCGTCAATTGTTGGGGCGATCAACTTTATAGTTACTATATTTAACATGCGTGCGAAAGGCATGTCGTTGACTAAGATGCCACTATTTGTTTGGTCTGTCTTGCTAACAGCATTTATGTTGATTGTTGCCTTACCGGTGCTTGCCGGTGCTATAACTATGCTTCTTACTGATCGCAATGTTGGTACTTCCTTTTTTGATCCTGCCGGTGGTGGTGACCCTGTGTTATTTCAACATTTATTTTGGTTTTTTGGTCATCCAGAAGTTTACGTAATTATTTTTCCTGCATTTGGCATCATAAGTCAGGTTGTATCAACTTTTTCTCACAGACCTGTATTTGGTTACATAGGGATGGTTTATGCAATGATAGGTATAGCAGTATTTGGCTTTATGGTTTGGGCTCATCATATGTTCACTGTTGGGCTTAGTGCTGACGCTGCTGCATTTTTTAGCACTACCACAATTTTTATCGGTGTTATAACTGGTGTAAAAGTCTTTAGCTGGATTGCAACTATGTGGGGCGGAGCAATTGAGTTTAAAACCCCTATGCTATTTGCACTAGGTTTTATTTTTATGTTTGTTGGCGGTGGCATAACGGGAATAATTCTTTCTCATGGTGGAATAGATAAGCTCCTGCACGACACCTATTATGTTGTTGCTCACTTCCATTATGTCATGTCACTTGCTGCATTATTTGGAGCTTTTGCTGGCTTTTATTATTGGATTGGTAAAATGTCGGGTAAACAATATAATGAGCGCTTAGGTCAAGTCCACTTTTGGCTTACTTTTATTAGCACCAATATCACTTTTTTACCTCAACATTTCTTAGGATTAGCTGGTATGCCAAGGCGTATACCTGATTATCCTGATGCGTTTATCCCTTGGAATTATATATCCTCAATTGGTTCGTATATGTCCTTTGTTTCAGTTATGTTTTTTGTATTTATAGTTATACATCTTTTTAAATGTGGCAAGAAAGCTGGAGATAATCCTTGTGGAGGTGACACCTTGGAATGGACTGTATCTTCACCACCGCCTTTTCATACTTTCGAAAAACCACCAGTGGTAAAATAGAATGTACACAAGTGTTTTGCTAAATGTTGAATCAACAATACTGGATTTTTGGCGTTTGCTGAAGCCAAGGATAATGTATCTTGTGGTATTTACTGCAGTTGCTGGTATGGTTACTGCACCAGGTAGTATGCACCCTTTTCTAGCACTAATATCTCTTATATGTGTTGCTCTTGGCTCAGGATCTGCAGGTGCTATAAATATGTGGTATGACAGAGACATAGATTTGCTCATGGAAAGGACAAAAAACCGCCCTATACCCTCAGGTAGAGTTTCTGCAGAAAGTGCGCTTGAATTTGGTATAACTCTTGGAATATTGTCAGTATTTATCATGGCAATAGCAGTAAACTATATTTCTGCTGCTTTGCTTGCTGTTAGCATATTATTTTACGTTTTCATATATACAATTTGGCTAAAAAGGCGTACTCCGCAGAATATCGTTATCGGTGGTGCAGCAGGTGCTTTCCCTCCAATGATTGGCTGGGCAGTTGTGACTAATTCTGTAAGTTGGGAAAGTTTCATTTTATTTTTAGTAATTTTTATGTGGACTCCACCACACTTTTGGGCCCTATCTTTAAATAAGTCTGAAGACTATGCAAAGGCATCAATTCCAATGTTCAATATTGTTTATGGTCCGGAAAAAACAAGAAAATATATATTAATTTATAGTGTTTTGCTGGTGCTAACTAGCTTGCTTCCGGCTCTATTTTTGAAAAAGGCTTTACTTTATCTAAGCATGGCAACCTTTGAAGGTTGCGTTTTTATTTGGTACGCTGTATCTGTTATGAAGTTCAAGAATCACAGCTCACAGAAAAAAATGTTTTCTTATTCAATTTCTTATCTATTTTCCCTATTCGCCAGTATTATTTTTTGTTCTATTGATTTATTTTAGTTATGAAAGAACGGCAGAAGCATAAAAACTATTTTTTACTTTTCCTTTTGGTAATGCTCGTTGTCACACTTTTTTTTGTTTCTATAATAAAATTTAAAGGTGCAGCTTAAACTACCTTTAGAAATTGTGCTTTCATAAAAGCAACTATATACTTTGTTAACCGATATAAACAAAGATGAGTAAAAAAGAAGTGACAATATATACGGATGGGGCGTGTTCTGGTAATCCTGGAGCGGGAGGATGGGCAGCTATCATATTATTTCAAGATTACAGAAAAGACATTTATGGTAGAGAAGAAAATACCACAAACAATAAAATGGAGTTAACAGCGGTGATCAATGGGCTGAAAGTATTGAAATTTTCTTGTAATATTAATTTATATACGGATAGTCTTTATGTTAAGCATGGCATAACAGAATGGATAAATAAGTGGAAAATGAATGGCTGGAAAACAAGTAATAAAAAATCAGTAAAAAATATGGAATTGTGGAAAGAGCTAGACAACGTTGCTTCACAACACGAAATCGATTGGAAGTGGGTTAAAGCACACAGTGGCGATAAGTATAATGAGGAGGCTGATAGTTTAGCAAGAAAAGCAATAATCGATGCTTAAAAAAATTACTATATTATTTTCCGTAGCTTTATTATTCATATTGTGCTTCTTTATTTTTTTTAAGCCTTTAGAAATCAATATTAATTATATTGATTTTTATGTTAAACATAAAATATCAAAAATATTTGTTGGATCAAGCGTTAATATCGAGAATACCTCAGTTGTTTGGCAGAAAGATGGCAAAGATCCGTATTTAGTCATTACGGATTTGGCAATAGCAAACCCTAATTTTACTATAAAAGTTCCTGAGCTTTTTGTACATTTTAAGTTAAGTTCCTTATTTAAAGCTAGCACAAATCTCTCTCAGGTTTCAGCTGATAATGTGCATGTATGTATCAAGAGAGAAGAAACTAATGTTAATCCGCAAAACTCATTAGACCTTTTGGATAATCATTATTTAAGTAGTAATCGCCTTCCTTCGGTGTCATTCCAGCGCGTGACGCTGGAATCGAGAAAAAAAGAAACAAGTAGTCAAGCTACTTGGATGACAAGGACGAGTGCTGGGATGACAGGAAAAAAAGATACTGGGATGACATGGAAGAATTTCAAGATGACAGAAAGTAGTGCAAAAAATCTATTAAAAACAATAAGGGAATTTTTTTTTGACTTAAATGCGGATTCAAAAATTGAATTTACTAACATCGCTATTGATAAAAGCACAGAAGATGAATTTTTTATTGATAAATTATATATCGGGAAGGGGGAAGATTTTAATGTTTTAGATATCCATGTGAATACAAAAGATGGAAAGGGATTTTTGGATGATTTATCAATTACGATAAAAAATCGCAACAATTTGCTAAATGTGTACGGTACATTTTATGATCTAAAATTGGGACTATTGAGCAAGTTTTCTACATTAGTTAAAAGCTACAATTTGGACAAAAATATAGGATTCAAAGGAAGCTTCTCAGTGAAAATTAATAAAAAGGATGAAATTGTAGATGGAAATATATACGTATTAAATACAGAAAATTATTTGAACAAAAATTTGGCCTTAACTAATGTAAATATAAATTTAACATATAGTAGTGGAATTATTAGTGTAAAAAACTTCCATTTTAAGTTAAATGACACGTATCTCTCTTTAATAGGCAAAATGAACTTTGGTACAAGTCATGCTTTGCTTAGAATTAATATTAGTAAGTTTGCTGCAAAGGATTTATGTACTTATATACCAGATAGTGTAGTAAATAGTAAATTTAAAAGCTGGTATTGTGATAATATTGATGGGGATGTTTTAAATACCATTGTAAGTTTCAATGGCAAAATTAACAATTTGGTTGATGACGATCTGTCAGACATTGTAATTGTTGCTGATATAGAAAACGGTAGCGTAAAATTTGATGAAGATTTTGAGCAAGTAAAGGAATTAAAGGGTGATTTGATCATCAAGAATAACGATCTTGAAATTACTGTAAATAGCGCTAAGTTTCAGAATTTCACTGTTAATGGTGGTGATATTGAAATGAAATCTCTAAATAAGGAAGATTCAGTTCTAACCATTAATGGCAAAGCTGTAAGTGATGCGTATGGTTTATATGAGCATATAAGATTTAAGCTGGATGATGTTGTGAAGGTTGAAAGGGATAAAGTAAGTGGAATAGCAAAATCCGTATTTAATTTTCGCATTTTTAATCTAAATGCTGATGACAAAAAAGTAGACTTCTCAGCAAATTTTCATTCTGAAATTGACAATTTGGCCGTCTATAATGCAAGTCTTGGTAAATATGATATTAAGCTTAGTTTTGGCAGTGACTTTATAGATTTAAATGGTAGTGGTATGGTGAATAACACACAGCTATTATTTGACCTGAAAAGTAGCAATAGGAATGAAAGTTTCGCCTGGAATTTGACCGGAGATTTACCCGCTCAAATATTTAATTTTGATAGTGGCTATGTCAGTGCAAATTTAGAGTCAGTGATAAATCAAGATAAGACGGGGTATGTTAATGGTGATATAGATTTATCAGAATTTGAATCACATTCAAGCTACTTAGGGTGGAAAAATCGCTTTGAAGATCACAATAAAATTTTGTTTTCTACAAGTTTAAAAGGAGCGGGTGAATTGTTAGTAGATAAATTAGACATTGTAGGAAATGACCTAGATATAAAATTCAGCGGAAGAGTAGAAAATGGAAATTTATATTTAAATTCTAGTAGCTTTAAATTGCCTGATAATGATTTTAGTATAGAAATTGAATCAGGTAAGGAGAAAAATGCCATAACTATTTATGGTGAGGAAATTAACTTAAGTGATATTTTAGGCTTGCTTGGCAAAAACAGTAATGGATTAAATAAAGATATAGAGATTAGTATGAATGTTGACAATGTAATTATGAAAGAAGGCATCGTTATCAAAAATGCTAAGCTGAATGTAACCTGTACTAAAGGTAATTGCAATGGAAGTCAATTTACAGGGCAGTTTCTGGAAGATAGCACCAACATACTAGCAGAATACAGTGGAATAGGGCTCGAAATATATGCTGATAATTCAGGTATGCTTTTGCGTTCCTTAGGCATTAGTAAATCAATTAAAAACGGCAAATTGTCTTTTTATCTCTCTCCTCAGAGAGAAAGTGGAGAACATTATGGTACGTTATCCATTAGCAATTTCTACATCAAAGATGCTCCACTACTTACTACTTTATTGTCGATGTCTTCATTGCCTGGCATTGTAAATGCCATAAAAAATGAAGGTGTATACTTTTACAAATGTAATGCACCTTTTTCATACAAAGATGGCACTATTGAAATTGAAGAATCTTGGCTTGAAGGGGCGGAGTTAGGTATTAGCACTGGTGGTAAGCTCGATATTAGAAATTATAAATTCCAGGTTGCAGGACAAGTAATACCAGCATATTCAATTAATAAATCTTCGTTAAAAATTCCTATAATTGGAAAACTTCTTACTGGTGGGAAGAGTAGGGGAATCGTTTCAATAGACTATAAAGCAAGTGGTGATGACAAAAACAATAACGTATCTGTTGATCTTATCTCTTCGCTAACTCCAAACCTATTAAAGAGGTTATTGGGAGTGTTTGATCGCATTATGACAAAAACTAACGAAAGTGGCTTAAAAGGTGGTGTGAAAAAGAAATTTGGTTCGATATGACCAAAAGGGAAGTTATAGCTCTTTTTACAATAATCCGAACAGATCATAATATGCTACTGATCTACCATAGCCATAAGCACATATCTTATCCTATTCGGACTATTGCGAGAAGTGCTATACCACTTTCAGTTGGTTTATATATTCTATTTTCCATAACACCTGCTTTCAACCATCCTCTTATTATTTTCTTTAACGTTGGTGTGGTATTGAGCTTTTCAAGTAGTTTATTATGGTTAATATTGTCAAAGCACCCAGATATATCAGCATCTAAGATGAATGCTGTCTTTCGACTCAACGCTTGAAATATTGCTTCAATGGCGTCATGACATGATCTACCAGGTCTAAAACCATAAGTGTTTGGCTCAAATTTTGCCTCCCACTCAGGTTCTAAAGCCATTTTTACAAGTGTTTGTTTTGCTCGACACGATATAGCGGGTATCCCCAATGGGCGTTTCTCATTCTTTCCAGGTTTTGAAATCCAAATGCGTCTTGATGGCTTTGCTTTCTCCCTTATATCTAAGGAGTTTGCCAATTGCAATCTTTCTTTTTGACTAAGGTTAGCTTTTCCATCAATACCTGCAGTTTTTTTCCCTCTTTTGTCCTCAGTTACCCTTCTAACTGCTATCGTTCTTGCACTTGTTGATTTGAGTAATAACCTCTGAAGATTGTGCATCTTTTTGATATCATTACATTGTGAAGCTCGGTAAATTCGTTTTTGTAGCTTAAACGAAAATTTCTCTAGCTTGCGCCAAGGAATTTCATTCCATTCATACCTAACATTTTGTTGGCTCATAACATATTCACTACTATTTACAACTTTACCTTCCAAATTACAGTGTCCACGTCTGCATATCCTAGACATTACCCTAGGCATTAGCTTCTTAAACAATCCCTCCACACAGAGACTTGCGGTTGGCTACCTGCTTGTTACTCTTATAAAGATTAACAAGAGCTTCCATGTGGTTACTCCGTTCCATGAAACCATTTCGTGTTGGATTTAGGTTCTTACTTTTTGCCGAGAGATCGGAAACATCTTGATTAAACGTGAGCATTTTAATCATCCATTCTCTGTACCTTTTGGTTTATGCGTATCAACCTTTTTTTTCGCATATTTGCAATGACGACAATTCAAACATAAGTTTCTTTCGTAACCATATCTAACTCTTCTCGAGAGGATTTATTATAAGGTTTAATATTACTACCTTTTAGTTCATGCTTGCACCCTAGAAAATTGCCAATTTCCTAAAATGTGAACTATGATTTCAACCAGATGTTATGGTGGATGGAATTTAACCATCATGATTTCATGACATCGGATCGCACACTCACTTTTGCTCTATGATTATCTTTATTATCTTGCTTTGTCTACCTTATTCTACCACTCCGCTGAACGGATACAATTTACTAAACAGAAAAAAAGGCAAAAGAAACCATAGGGTAGCTAGTTATTCACTATCCATTTTTTAAGTTGGCGTTTTTTAATGTTTTAAATAGCGCGTTTCAGCTTGTGTAGGTAAAAACCCAGAAATATTGTGAAGACATAAGGTGCACATAGTGCAAAAAATTAAAAATAAGACACCAACTACGTTGTTTTCTTGCTGTTTAATCTGCACAGATGAAGATAACTGAACACCTTCAGTTTCATGATAAGGTGGCTGGCGAAGGGTGTCAAGCAAGTTTTTTCGTTTCTATTTCCAATAAAAGTTTGTTATATGGTTATGCAAGAAGTCTATTATAAATGAAATGAATGTGAAAAATATCTTGTTAGCACTTTTAGTACGAATGATATTCAGTTTGCCGCTATTTGCAGCTGATCCTGTTTTGCTCAACTGCATTAAAACTCCGGAAATATATGACCTTGATGCAAGGCCAAAAAATTTTAGCTCTTCAAACAATTTAAGAAGGAAACCTGGTTCTCCAAATAGTGCAATAGGGGAATTAATACACATAGTGGGTAGAATTACTGATATAAACTGCTTACCAATACAAAATGCTGTAGTTTCTATATGGCACGCGAATTCACGCGGCGTGAACAATTACGATAAGAATATAGAGGATGATCCGAATTTTGCTGGATCAGGAAGGTTTGTAGTGAATAATCTTGGCTGTTATAATTTTATTACGATAGCACCTGGTAAAATTGGTGATAGAGCTCCACATATCAACTTTCTAGTTCAACATCCGGATTTTCCGGAATTCACAACGCAAATGTTTTTTGTTGACCATAATTGCGATAATTGTGCTGATCCTGTTCTTGGAGATTTTGTTAGTAATGGGCTTGCAAGCCTTCTCATAACACCATTTACTTACAGTGATCAGGTCATAAAAACCTATACGTTCAACATTACCTTGGGCGGATATAATAAGTTCTCTAATAAAAGATAAAAAACCCTTGCATGTAAGGGAGTCCATAGTAAACTTGAGTGTTATTGTACTTAGGATGTATATGAAAGATATCTTACTGATGTTTTTGCTGTGTTTTATGTACAGTTTACAATTATTTGCAACGGAGATGACAGCAATGAAAATAACAATTTCTAAAATTTCGCCCGATTTTAAAACAATAGTAACGGGTTTATTTGAGGACAACGAAACCGTAAATGATGGCGGAGTTTTGCAAGGAAAACAGATCATGGATAATATAAAGCAATTTAGCAATTTCAATGGAAGTTTTGGTGAATTTTTCTCTACTACTTTGCCAGAAGAAAAAAATGTCATAGTTGTTGGACTTGGTAAGAAGGATGAATGGAATGAAAATAAAGGATTAAATATTGGTGGTAAAATATATTGTGAGCTAAGCAGATTAAAAATTAAAAAAGCAGCGGTTTTGATCGAAGGTAGTGCAGCAAATGTTGCATATGGTGCGTTTCTGCGTAGTTTTAAGTTTGATAAGTATAAAACTAAAAAGGATGAGAAAATTACAGAGGTAGAGGAGATTACCGTATTAGTAAAAGATGAGCAATTAAGTAATGCTGAAAGATCATTTGAGCACTCAAGGCAAGAAGGTGAGAGTATATTCCTTGCGCGCTCTTTTATAACAGAGCCTCCTAACATTCTATATCCAGAATCCTATGCTGATCATATAAAAAAAGAACTTACTAAGCTTGGCCTTGAAATCGAGGTGCTTGATAAAAAGCAGATGGAAGAGAAAAAAATGGGAGCCTTGCTTGGAGTTGCACAAGGAAGTAGTAAAGAACCAAAATTAGTAATGATAAAATGGAATGGAGCTGCTAAAGAACAAAAGCCAATAGCTTTTGTTGGTAAAGGCATAACGTTTGACACTGGTGGAGTATCGCTCAAACCTTCACGTGGTATGGAGTCGATGAAATATGACATGGCAGGCTCTGCTGCTGTGGTTGGTGTGATGCATGCTTTAGCAGGACGAAAAGCAAAAGTAAATGCGATCGGTGTGGTCGCACTTGCAGAAAATGCGGTGGGTGGTAATGCTCAAAGACCAAGTGATGTAGTAACTTCAATGTCTGGACAGACAATAGAAGTGTTGAACACCGATGCAGAAGGAAGGCTCATACTTGCAGATGCTTTGTGGTATGCGCAAGAGAGATTTTCACCACAATTTATGATTGATCTTGCAACTTTAACTGGTGCTATAGTGGTTGCGCTTGGAAATAACGAATATGCTGGTCTTTTTTCAAATAATGATGAATTAGCAAACCGTCTGATTGATGCAGGAAATGAAGTAAATGAGAAGTTATGGCGTTTTCCTATGAATGAAACTTACGATAAAATTATTGATTCACCGATTGCTGATGTGCAAAATATCTCTCCTGCGGGCTCTGGCGGAGATAGCATAATGGCTGCACAGTTTTTACAGCGTTTTGTAGATGAAACTTGCTGGGCACATTTAGATATTGCAGGCACTGCTTGGCACGAAAAAGGTACTGACATTTGTCCAAGAGGAGCAGTAGGTTTTGGTGTAAGGTTACTTAATAAGTTGGTTGAAAAGTACTACGAAGCCAATGATTAAAGATCTTTATCTGGATTTATGGCTTGACTTACAGCTACATGAACGTTTATTTTTGAGGCGCAGCAAATGAAAGTAGCTGATACATATTTCTTTTTTTCTGGATTCCAGTGTCAGCTACTTTCATGACACCCTGACAACCGTCATCCCGCTACTTGTTAGCGGCTGAGATACCGCGAATGAATCGCGGTATGACGGTTCGTGGCGGCGTGACGATAAGCTCGTCATCCCGCTGCTTGTTAGCGGGATCTAGAGATACCGCGGCGGTATGACGTAGGACTGCTGTCATCCCAGTGCTCCTTTTTTTGTCA
>NZ_JAPQLF010000127.1:20943-41092 GCF_028982105.1 Wolbachia endosymbiont of Drosophila bicornuta
ATTTCAACCAGATGTTATGGTGGATGGAATTTAACCATCATGATTTCATGACATCGGATCGCACACTCACCTTTGCACTACGCAGCAAAAGATGGACATGAGAAAATTGTTAAGGCTTTACTGACAAATAAGGCAAATGCTAGTATTGCCACTGTGGAAGGTATAACCCCACTACATTTTGCAGTGCAGAGTGGCCACTTGAAGATAGTTGTTGCTCTTCTCGAGCATGGGGTTAACGTTCGCGCTAAAGATAAAAATAATGCTACGCCATTACACTATGCAGCAGAGAGTGGTCATAAGGCAGTTGCTGAGCTTTTAATAAAAAATGGAGTAGAAATCAATGATAAAGCCAATAATAATCTAACACCATTACATGTAGCTGCTCTGAAAGGTCACAAAGATATTATTGAACTCCTAATAAGAAATAAAGCTGAAGTTAGAGCTCAAGACATTAAGGGTAGTACACCATTACATGCAGCTGCGATGAATGGTAGCAAAGATATTATTGATCTTCTAATAAAAAATAAAGCTGAAGTTGATGCTAGAACTAATGATGGCATGACGCCATTGCATGTAGCTGCTCTAAGTGGACATAAAGACGCTATTGCTTTTCTAATCAAAAGTAAAGCTGAAGTCAATACTAGTACTAATTATGGTCTTACACCTTTACATGCAGCTATTGTAGGGGGTCACAAAGATATTGTGAACCTTTTAATAAAAAATGAAGCCAAAGTTAATATGGAAGGTATTGCAGGTAGTACACCATTACATGTAGCTGTGGAGGAAGGTTATAAAGAAATCGTTGGAATTTTGGTAGCAAATAGAGCCAATGTTAATGTTAAGAGTAACAACCTAACACCATTGCTTTCTGCTATTAAGCATAATCATAAGGAAATCGTTGAAGTTCTTGTAGAAAATGGAGCTAGTGTTAATGTAGAAGGTGGTGAACCTTTATTACTCGCAGTTCTTGCTGGCTACAGAGATATTGTAGAGATTTTGCTAAGAAATAAAGCTTATGTTAACACAAAAGGTCCTGAAAATACTACACTATTGCATTTGGCTGCTAAAAGAGGTCATAAGGAGATAGTAAATGCTCTGATAACAAAAGGAGCTAATGTTGATGCTATGACTATTAATGGTACAACACCGTTATATCTTGCAGCACAAGAAGGTCATGGGGAAATTGCTGAAACTTTGATAGCAAATAGGGCTAATGTTAACATTGTAAATGTTGAAGGTGCTCCGCTACATATAGCTGCAGGACACGGCCATGATAATGTTGTTGAAGTCCTGTTAAGTAATGGAGCAAAAATTAATGTTAAAGACAATAAGAGTAGAACATCTTTAGAATTAGCAGTGTCACATGGTCATTTGCAAGTGGTTAAAATGTTACTGCAGTATAAAAAAGTAGATATGAATGCTAAAGGCAATGATGATTGGACTATACTGCACATTGCTTCACAGGAAAGTAACTTGGAAATGGTAAAATGTCTAGTAGATGAAGGGTCTAATATTAATGCTAAAAATGCCTCTGGATCAAAGCCTATACACATTGCAGCTAGAGAAGGTTATAAAGATACCGTAGAGTTTTTCCTTAGCAAGGGGTTGAGTATTAATGAGCTTGGTACAGCTAACCAGACATTACTACACTATGCTGCAATGAAAGGTCGGTTAGAAGTTGTAAAGTATTTGATAGCACAAGGTGCTGACGTTAATGCTAAAGATACTAATGGCTTAACCCCTATGCATATTGCTGCTAATTTTGGTTATAAAGACGTTATTGAAGTTTTATTAAAAAATGGTGCAGTTTATAACGCTGTTGACAAGCTTTGTAGAAGACCATTAGAAATGACTAACGATAAAGACGTTATCAATCTATTAGCATCAACTGAGAAATTATTTGAGGCTGTAAAACGTAATAGCTCTTCAGAGATTGAGAATTACATTAAAGCAGGAGCGTTTGTTAATGCCAAAAATGCTGATAGTGTAACACCATTATATTATGCTGCATGGAAGGGCTATGATGGAGTTGTCAATATTCTATTACAAAATAAAGCTAATCCTAATGTGGTTGGTAACAAGGGGTTTACTCCTCTGCATTATGCTGCTAAGTTCTCTCACTTAAAAGTTGTAAAGGCCCTATTGTCTAATGGTGCAGTATACAATGCTGTCTCTGACAGTGGGAAAACACCATCAGATTTTACTGTGGATAAAAGTATAACTAGCTTATTTAAACTAGTCAGTGAATCATTTAAAAAGGTTAAAGATGGTAATGCTCAAGTTATTAATGACCTAAATAAGATAAAGGATATTGATACAGTAAAAGCAGTGATGAGTGCTCGTAATAGAGAGAACAAAACGTTAGTAGTTGCTGCAGTACATAGTAACTTTTCAAAAGTCGAGCAGTTGAAGCAGATATCGCAAAGTGACGTGTCCGCTCAGATTGATACAGCTTTAGTGCTCTTGAATCAAGGCAATTACCAAAAAGCCTTAAGTATTTTCAGAAGCGCATTTGAAAGAAGAAAAGAAATACTAGGAACAGACAATCCTGGTACTTTAGATATTCAGACATATATAGCCAAAGTGCTATATAAGCAAGGAATTTACCAAGAAGCTTTAAATATGCTTGAAGAGATTTTTCAGAAACAAAAAGAAATGCTGGGTTTAAACGATAAGGATACTTTAAGTACAAGAAGTACAATCGCTTTAGTGCTGCATAGACAGGGGAAAGATGAAGAAGCTTTTAATATTTATCAAGAAGTCTATCAGAGACAAAAGGAAATACTAGGGTCAAATCATTCAGATACCTTAAATACTCAGTTTCACATGGCATTAGTATTAGATAAACAGGGAAAATATGAAGAAGCGTTAAATATCAATAGGGCAGTTTTTGAAAAGAGGAAAGAAACACTAGGTACACATGATCTAGCCACTGTGAGTGCCAAAAATAATATAGCAATGGTACTAGCTAACCAAGGTAAATACGAAGAGTCCTTAAAAATCTATAAAGAGGTTTTTGAAAAGAAGAAAATAATTTTAGGTATTAATCATGCTGATACCTTGAGAACGTTACATAACATTGCTGGGGTACTCTTCAATCAAAATAAATATCATGAAGCCTTGAAAGCTTTTCAAGAGGTTTTAAATATACAGAAAAAAGCTTTACAACAAAATCACCCAGAAGCCTTGAATACTCAATACAACATAGCAAATGTACTTTTTGCTCAAGGGAAATGGATCAGCGCACTTAAAGTCTACAGAGAAAGTTTTGATCAAAGAAAAGCTGTTTTTGGACCAAGTCATCCGAGTGTTTTAGACATTTTAAAAAAGATAGAGATGATTAATTTTAGATTTAAGCTTGAGGGTAGCGAAGCATCAGAGGTTCTCCAGCATCTGCAGAAAGATATCAACATTGCTGCTAGTAAAGGTGATATACGAACTGTTCAGCGTCTGTTAAAAGATGGAGCTGATGCCAACGATAAAGATATTGATGGAAGAACACCGTTGCATTACGCTGTTAGCAATGGACACATAGATATTGTAAACATCTTACTAACTAAATGGAGCTAATGTTAGTCAAGTTACTAATAAAGGTAATACACCATTACACACTGCTACTTCCAAATGTTACAAAGAAATTGTTGAGGTTCTGTTACAACATATCAGTCGTGATAAATTAAATGACTTTGTTAATGCTAAAACTACTTCTAGTGGTACTACATCACTTCATGTTGCAGCTAAAGGTGGCTCCTTGGAAGTTGTAAAATCTTTATTAAAACATGGTGCAATTTATAACATCAAGAATAAAGAAGGTAAAGCACCACTTGATCTTTCTCGAGACCAAAATATTACTAACCTATTGAAATTAGTAGAAGAGCTGTTTGAGAATGCAAAAAATGGTAATGTTGAAATTATCAGTAAGCTGAAAGCAATAAAACCAGATGAGCGCGTAGCTGTAACAAATGCTCGTGATGATCAAGGCAAGTCGTTAGTCCAGGTTGCAGTAATCAATAAACACTCAAACCTTGCAAGTAGATTGTTAGAAATATTAAAAAGTCCAGATCAGAGTTTACAAGATGTCAGCGTAGAAAATCGAGTAAAGAGTTTGAAGTTATAGCTCTCTTAAATGAAACTCTAATGAGGGTGCCAAGATCTAGATCATTTAGAAAATTATAGTGTGCTTTACATCTTATTAATTATAAATTAACTTACTATCTAATCAATCCCTAAGTCATGTATGAGTAACATTTTGATAATATTAGCAGCAGGAAAGAGCAGTAGAATGAATTCTGAATATTCAAAAGCGTTGCACCAAGTGGGAAATCTTACTCTTTTAGAACATATAATTTCTAATGCAAAATTGCTGAGTCTAAAAAGCTTATCAATTGTTGTTAACAACTCCCTTCTAAAAGATTTAGAAAACTTTGATACCCTAAAAAGTATAATCGATCAATACAATATAAAACTAATAATGCAAGAAGATATTACAGGTACTGGCACTGCAGTTAAAATTGCTCTAGAAAATCTGCAGGAGTTATCTGATCAAGACATAGTTTTAATACAGTATGGAGACACCCCTTTTATATCTAGCGATACAGTTATGAAAATGACTGATTGTTTAAAGTATAATAATTTAGTTCTTCTTGGATTCAATAGTCAAGATGAACAATATGGAAGATTAGTAATTGATAATTACGGAAATGTTCAAAAAATCCTAAAAAATGGAGATAAAATGCTTCTTGCAAACTCTGGAATAATGGTTTCATATGCTAAAGATCTCTTTACCTTAGTAAAAGAAATAAAATTTAATAATTCGACCAATGAATATTGTCTTAATGATATAGTGCCCATTGCAGCAACCAATAACTTGAGTGTAGGTTATGTAGTTTCTGATGAAAGAGAAGCAATGGGAGTAAATAATAAGGAGGATTTGATTAAAGCCGAACACTATTTTCAAGAAAGAAGGCAGCCAACTTTTCTTTCATAACTACATTTTTTTATTCATTAATTTAAGTTGACATTTGTTTTATACTGGTTTTATAATACAATTTAATTCTTGCTTGTAAGATAATTGGTATGACAAATTTTCCTAGTTGTAGTAGAGGGTATACATGGGGATATTAATAACAGGTGCTGCAGGTTTGATAGGGTCAACCTTGGTGAAAAAGTTAGAAAACCAAGGCCATGAAGTAATAAGCTGCGATATTAGGTTTCGCGATAATCCACTCAGTTTTTTTTCAGAAGATGTAGTACCACTACTTGCTCAGTGTACAGGAATCATTCATCTGGCTGCAATTTCTAGAGTTATACATGGTGAACTTTATCCTACACTGTGTCAAAAAATTAATGTTGATGGTACAATGCGGTTTTTAGGGTTATGTAAGTCACTTCCAAATAAACCATGGTTTATATATGCAAGTAGTAGGGAAGTCTATGGAGAGCAGAAGGAACTGCCAGTTACAGAATCTGCTAGTATCGATCCAATAAATAATTATGCAAAAGGTAAAGCATTTATTGAGGAACAAATAACAAGTTCAAAAGATTTTAATGTAGCAATATTACGCTTTTCAAATGTATACGGTGGTTTACTAGATCATAACAGTAGAGTAATTCCTGCACTCTGTATTAATGCATTAAGAGGTGATCCAATTAAAATAGAAGGTAAAGAGTGTGTTTTTGATTTTACCTATTTGGATGATGTTATAGAGGGTATATGCTTAACTGTTAAATATTTACAAAGCGAAAAATCTTCTCTTCCTGCTATTCATCTTACTACTAATAGCCCATGTACTTTAGAAAACTTAGCAAAAACAATATTAAAAGTCACGAAAAGTGATTCTAGAATTGATTTTTATCCTCCAAGAAATTTTGATGTAACTAAGTTTCATGGTGATTTTACTAGAGCTAAAGAGCTACTTGGTTGGTCTCCAAAACATTCATTAGAAGTAGGATTAAGTAAATTTATAAAAAGTCTACAAAACAATACACAAGAATATCATAACAATATAGATATGGTAATATATGAAAATATTAAAAGTTATTCATGGTTACCCTCCTTATTATAGTGCTGGTTCAGAGGTTTATAGCCAAACTCTTGCTCATGAACTAGCAAATAACAATGAGGTACAAGTATTTACTAGGTATGAAAATAGCTTTTTACCTGATTTTTATTACACTACAGTCCTAGATAGTAGTGACTCTCGAATCTTACTGCATTTAATTAATATACCCACAGCTAAATATCGTTACAAATTTATCAATGAAGAAGTAGATATACAATTTAAAAGAGTAATAGATAACTTTCAGCCAGATCTTATACATTTTGGTCATCTTAATCATCTATCAATTACTTTACCAGAAATTGCTTTTAAAGAAAATATACCTACAATTTTTACGCTACATGACTTTTGGTTAATGTGTCCAAGAGGAAGGTTTATTCAACGCAATTCTGAAGATTTGTTACGGCTTTGTGATGGACAAAAGGATCAAAAATGTGCAACTCAATGTTACAAAGGATATTTTACAGGAGATGAAGAATTCCTGAATTTAGACATAAATTATTGGGAACAATGGGTTGCAACTAGAATGAAGCACACAAGGAAAATAATAGACTATATAGATTACTTTATTTCCCCATCGAAATTCTTGATGGATAAATTTACTCAGGATTTTTATGTTCCGATAAACAAAATTTCTTATCTTGATTATGGTTTTGATCTCAATCGTCTTAAGAATAGAAATAGAGCACAAGAAAAAGAGTTTATTTTCGGTTATATTGGTACTCATACTCCCGAAAAAGGTGTTAATCTATTATTGAAAGCTTTTTCTCACTTATCATCTAAAGCAAAACTTAGAATTTGGGGAGCAGCAAGAGAAGAAACTAAAGCTTTAAAAGCGATTGCCGATCAGTTTTCACCTGTTGTTAAAGAAAGAATAGAGTGGATGGGAAGTTATGATAATAGGAATATAGTTACTGACGTATTTAATAAAGTTGATGCAATAGTCGTTCCTTCAATTTGGGGTGAAAATTCACCATTAGTAATACATGAAGCACAGCAACTTAGAATACCAGTTATAACAGCCGATTATGGTGGTATGGCAGAATATGTAAGAGATGGACTATTATTTAAGCACAGAGATGCAAGTAGTTTGTCAGAAAAAATGCAAGTCCTATCTACAAATCAGGAATTATACAATAAACTTACCCAAAAAGGCTATCCTTATACTGAAAATGGGAATATACCTTCTATGAGTGAGCATATTGAGAAACTTAACAAAATTTACCGTAATGCTATTGAAAAGAAAGGCAAATCAGTAGCTGTGAAACCCGGTCCTTGGAGAATTACTTTTGATACTAATCCAGATTACTGCAATTTTGCTTGTATAATGTGCGAATGTTTTTCACCATACAGCAAAGTTAAAGAAGAAAAGAAAGCTAAAGGAATAAAACCTAAGATACTGTCGATAGAAACTATCAGAAAAGTAATTAAGGAAGCAGCTGGAACACCTTTAAGGGAAATCATTCCTTCTACTATGGGTGAGCCTTTAATGTATAAAAGCTTTGATGAAATAATCAATTTGTGCCATGAGTTCGGTCTTAAGCTTAACCTCACAACCAATGGTTCTTTTCCCATTAAAGGAGCTAGAAAATGGGCTGAACTATTGGTACCAATTTTATCTGATGTTAAGATTTCCTGGAATGGGGCAACTAAAGAAACTCATGAAAGAATCATGAAAGGTTCAAAATGGGAAGTAGTGACAGAAAATTTAAAAACTTTCCTTGAAGTTAGAGATAAATACTTTAGCGATACAGGTGAAAGGTGTACCGTTACTTTACAATTAACATTTTTGGAAAGTAATTTACATGAACTCTATGACATAGTTAAGATGGCCATAAAAAACGGCATAGATAGAGTTAAAGGACATCATCTTTGGGCACATTTTGAGGAAATTAAGGATCTATCTATGAGAAGAGATGAGTTAGCAATTAGTAGATGGAACACGGAGGTGAGAAGGTTATACGAACTTAGAGATAATATTCTATTGCCAAATGGTAAAAAGATAAAATTAGAAAATTTCACAATCCTTTCTCAAGAAGGTATTAAGGATTTGGCTCCAGGTGGTCAATGCCCATTTTTAGGTAAAGAAGCATGGATAAACAATAAAGGAAAGTTTAGTCCTTGCTGTGCTCCAGATGAACTCCGTAAGACATTAGGAAATTTTGGTAATGTTAATGAGATTAAACTCGAGGAAATATGGCAGAGTAGTGAGTACCTAAGCTTACAAAAGAATTATTTAAATTATAAATTATGCAAAACATGCAACATGAGAAAACCTTTGATCAATTAATCAAAGATAATCTTAAATCTATTAAAATTTCACCGTGTGAGAGGTTTCACGAGTTGCTAGGAAATCCTTTGTATGAAAATAGGTTTATAAAGGTTGGTAAATTTCATGAGCCTGGTCTTGCACCGGTTTATGATCAGACAGGTGCTTATCATATCAATGTAAGAGGAGAAGCAGTTTATCATAATAGATTTCTGAAAACTTTTGGATTCTACTTTAATAGAGCAGCCGTAGAAGATGATACAGGGTGTTACCATATTGATCCATCTGGATGTAGAGTATACAAACAGTCTTATCAATGGATTGGAAATTATCAGGAAGATGCTTGTGTAGTTAGAAGACATGATAAATGTTTTCATATTAATTTAAATGGCAACAGAATTTATCAGGAGGAATATGATTATGTTGGAGATTTTAAGGATGGTATCGCTGTAGTCTACAAGGATAGTAAAGCTACACATATTAATCATCATGGAAAGTTAGTACATAATAAATGGTATAAAAAACTTAATGTTTTTCATAAAGGGTATTCTATTGCAGAAGATCAACATGGTTGGTTTCATATAGATATTAATGGTGATCCTATTTACCAGCAGAGATTTAAAATGGTAGAAGCATTTTATAATGGGATGGCAAAAGTTGAAACTTTTGAAGGTGTGTTAGAACAAATCGATATTACCGGAAATGTAAAGTTTAGTATTTTTGATTTAGGTAAAGAATCTCAAGTGCATAGGATTTCTGCAGAACTTTCAGCCTTTTGGAAAACTTACCTAACAAGCGTTGCTATTGAACTTGATTTGTTAAATATTTTACCTGCAACTATGCCAGTTTTATCTAAAAAGTTAAACATTATCGTACCAAATCTAGAAAGGCTGTTAAGGGCGTTGTGGGAAATAGGGTTTATTGATTACGATAAGGACAAGGACTTATGGCAACTATCATCAAAAGGTAAGTGTTTTAAGGAAATACCATTTTTGCCAAAAGCAGCAACGATGTGGGCAAGAGTTGCCGCTGAAAAGAATTGGTTAAAGATTGCCGATATACTAAAACAGAAGTCCATCTCTTCATTTGAATCTTTTAAGGAAAGAGAAGCATCAGAAGATAAGAAAATAGCGTTTTACCAAGCATTGCTAGGATATTCTAGGTTTGATACTAAAGAGTTTAATTCTAGGATTAATATAGATGGTGCTAAGAATATATTTCTATTTGGTGTACACTCTTTATTTCTTGCTTATTCTGATATACACAATAAAGGTTCTATAGGCCTATATAACGAACATAAAGTACCAAGACAGTTAGTAGAAAATTTAAAAGTCAAACTTATAACTCAGGAAGAACTATCAGTTACAAATTATGAATTAGGTGTCTTTTGCCGCTTTCTGCAGCATTATGATGATGATAAAGTATTATCTTATTTAAAATTGGTCAAAGGAATATCTCGTATTTTATTGATAGAAACTATTTTAGATTACCGCTCTCCAACTGGAGGCTCTGTAGATATTAATGTAATGGTTGAAACAGGAGGTAAACTAAGAACATTAAGCGATTGGGAAAAAATATTAAAACAAGTAAAAGGATTCAAAATTTTTGCTGTTGTGCCTTTAACAGATTACTTATCAGTCATTGATGTCAGGTATTAATCATATGGAAATACTACAAAAAAATGGTTTTTTTATTATCAAAAATCTGGTTCCTTTAAAGCTAATAACTCAGTCTTTAAGTGATATAACAAATAAGATATCAGAGCTATCCCAAGAACTAAGTGTTTCAACTTCTGACTACTTAAACTGTACCGGCAGATGGGGCACGTCATCTCAAGTAACTAGAATTATCTCTCAAGCATTAGATGAAATTATTAAAAATTACCTTGAAAAGTCACTTCAGTGTCAGATACTGCAGAAAAAATCAAATGTTATATGTAAAACTGCTGATTTAATAGATGCAGTTCCCTTCCACCAAGACATCTCCTATAGTTTCAATGATCCTTACCACTTTTCTGTTTGGTTAGCTTTGAATAATGTAAGTGAAACTTCAGGTGCACTGCAAATTATAGAAAACAGTCATAAATGGGAAATACAGCCTTTAGTTGATTTTTGGTACCCATATTTTTTTGATCAGTACTCAAATAATCGGGAAAATTACAAAATCAAGTCATTACCTATTTCAGCAGGAGATGCAATAGTTTTTGATTCACGGTTATGGCATGGTAGTAATAAGAATACAGATGCTAAAGATAGATTTGCTTATGTAACAAGGTGGATTATAAAAGATCAAGACCTTCCCTATGTGCCAAAACCTCAGCCTTCAGTTTTTGGTATACTCAATTGTGGTGAGTTAACAGAATCTGTACTGAGAGAATGCTTGTCATTGTTTGGCTACCAGGAAAGTGTAAAAGCAAAAAACATGGAAGAACTTATCAAGAGCTGGTTAGCCTTTATTACAGACACAACTACAAATATTTCTGAGATCGACACTACTGAGGCTAAGCGAGATTTATATAAGCTACTTATTCTGAATCGAGCATCAGCACTACATGATGCTGGAGACATCTCAGGAAAAATATACAAAAATTTATGGTTTTCACTACTTGTATTTCTCAATAAAAAAGTCAACGTAGTGGAGCTAGCATTATAAATGAACAGAAGTAGAGTTGATAGCTTCAAATGTGTATTGATGTTCATCTTGAATATAGTATCTAAATTCAAACTTAATGTACTTATAATGTCTTTAGTTGCCCTGGTGGTAGCTGTTGATTTGTCTTTTAGAAAGTATTTAGTAAAAAATATTCTAGATACAGCTGTAAAATATCAGGAAGGTAATGTAATTGAGAATCTTTTATTACCTGTAAGCGCTTATCTTTGTATGGCATTACTTATCACTACTGCTTTTAGATTCTATGGCTATTTTGTTGACATTCGAATGTTTACCTTAATGCGTCAAAAGATAGCTGATATATCTTTTTGTAGACTACTCCAACAAGACCATTCCTATTATCAGAACAATTTATCTGGAAGCTTAGTACATAAGGTCAGTAGCTTAATGGATAGTGTGATAGAGTTAATAAGATTGCTTATAGATTGTTTTTTCGGTTACAGCATAGCATTAGTCTTAGCTATTTATACCTTATCATTAGTAAACATAAAATTTGCAATCGCTACATTCACTTGGGTAAGCATTTTTATTTTAGTATCGATTTTCAGCTTTCGTGTACTTACTGAACTAGCTGATAATTACTCTAAACAAAATTCACGAGTAATAGCTAGTATAGCAGATAGTATTTTAAATGTTATATCAGTAAGGCTATTTTCTCAGCAAGCACATGAGAGACACAAATTTTTTCAAATATGCAAGAAAAGAACTATTGCAGAGAGAAAATTACAATGGGCATACTTTTGTCTTTGGTTTATATATGGCTATTCATTTGATATACTCCAAGCAGTAAACTTGTACTTTTTAATTTATGACTATCAATTGAACAAGATCGCAATAGGAGATATAGCTCTTGTACTTGGAATTAATATATCGATTATAGAGTTTCTTAACCATCTAACTAGGAATCTTACCCAATTTTCTACTCATTTCGGCAAAGTTTCAGATGCATTGCCAATCTTAACTACCGTACCAGAAATTCAAGATAAGAAAAATGCTAAAGAATTAAATTTATTAAGTGGAAAAATAACGTTTAATAATGTTTCTTTTTCTTATGAAGGTCAGGAGTCATTATTTCAAGATTTCTCAGTTACCATTAATCCTTGCGAAAAAGTAGGTCTAGTTGGTTGTTCTGGAGGTGGTAAATCTACTTTTATAAACTTAATCCTAAGGCTATTTGATGTTAAAAAAGGTAATATACAGATTGATAATCAAATAGTATCAGAAGTTACACAGAGTTCTTTGAGGCAACAAATATCTGTAATACCTCAAGACCCATTGTTATTTCATGATACTATTTTAGCAAACATCATATATGGTAGACTTCAATCTACTATCGAAGAAATAATGAGAGCTGCAAAGCTGGCTGGTATTCACGATTTCATTATGACTCTACCAGATCAATATGGAACTACAGTCGGAGAAAAAGGCATCAAGCTATCTGGAGGAGAAAGACAAAGAATAATAATAGCCAGGGCATTTTTAAAAAACGCTCCAATATTATTTCTCGATGAACCAACTAGTCAGTTAGATTCTATAACAGAAAAAACAATTCAAATGAGTTTATTCAAATTGATGAAAAATAAAACTACGATTACTATAGCACACCGTATTTCTACACTTTTACACATGGACCGAATTCTAGTATTTAACAAAGGAAAAATTGTACAAGATGGTAAACACGCTGAATTAGTTTCTAAGCAAGGTCTTTACAAGGAACTTTGGAATGCTCAAATTGGTTGTTTGAATGGCAAAAAATAAGATGGAAAAAATTATTGATCTGAGAAGTGACACTACAACTCTGCAGAGCTCCAACGTTATACATGCAATAAGTAATGCAACTGTTGGAGATTTTGCTTATGGTGAAGACAAAAGCTGTAATGACTTATCAGAATATTGCAAACAATTATTCAAAGTAGAAGAAGCATTATTTGCAACCAGCGGTATGCTTGCAAATAGATTAGCCATTGCCAGTCAAACAAGTCCTGGTGATGAACTAATAACTCATTATAATTATCACGTTAATTTTTTCGATAGCGCAGGCAATGCAAAAGTAAATAATATCGTATTTAATTGTATTAGAAATAATAGCGGAATCTTAGATGTTGCTGAAGTAGAATATGCTATTAATTCTAAGCCAAGGTACAAAATTTTTGCTCAGGTGAGTCTTGTTTCTATAGAAAATAGTATAAACGGGTTTAATGGTAAAATTTATCCTTTTGAAAAACAAGTCGAGTTATATCACTTTTTAAAAGCTCACAATGTAAATCTTCATTTAGACGGTGCAAGAATATTTAATGCTCATGTCGAAACAAATATTGCTTTAGCAGATTATGCTAAATATGTGGATACAATGAGCTTTTCTTTTACCAAAGGACTTGGAGCTCCTTTTGGTTCAATGCTTATGGGTAAAAGAGAGATAATTGAAAGGGCTAAAAAGCTACAGGTTTGGCTAGGTAGTGGTTATCATCAGATAGGGTATTGTGCTAATGCAGCAAAGTATGTACTACAGAACAATATTTCTAGGCTTAAAGAAGACAATAAACTCGCCAAACTGTTTGCAGACAAGATTAGGGAAATTCCACACATAAAACTGGTACTACCTTATCCAGAAACTAATATAGTAAGCTTTAGTATAAAAGCACTAAATGTAACTAATGAGGTTTTCTTGAGTAAGTGCCAAGCTTATGGTTTATTGCTTTTTCCTTGGCTCGAGTCTCATATAAGAGCAGTTACCCATCTTGGCACAAAGGAAACAGACATCATGAAAGCTGCTGAAATTATAAAGGAGGTTGTGTTAAATTTAATATGAGAGTAAAAATAGATTTCTTTAGCGATTCAAACACTGACCCTTCAGCCAAAATGAGGGAAGCGATGGCTAAAGCAAAAGTTGGAAACGAAGCTGCATGTGAAGATCCAACTGTGAACGAATTAGTGGCAACCGCATGTAAAATATTAGGTAAACCTGCAGGAATCTTTTTGATTTCAGGAACGATGTCCAATGTAATTGCTTATAAAGTACACATTCAAAGACCTGGTGATTACTTGCTGCTTGATGAAACTTCACATCCACTCATAGTACAGTCTGGCTTGATCGCAGCCCAGGCACATGCTACTCCTTTGCCCATCAAAGGTACAAGAGGAATATTTACTGGAGAACAAATTGTTGAGTTTATTACTCGTCCTAGTTTAAGAAATATTCCGAGAGTTGGGCTTGTTTCTATCGAACAAACGACAAATTTTGGTGGTGGAGCTGTGTGGCCTTTAGAATATATTCAAGAGATCTCAAGTCTCTGCAAAGAGAATGACGTATTCACTCATTTAGATGGAGCAAGACTGTTCAACGCTTGTGCTCATACTAAAATATCTCCAAAGGAGTATGCAAGTTATTTTGATTCGGTATTCATTGATTTTAGTAAAGGATTAGGTGCTCCAATGGGCGCAATATTGCTTGGAAGTGAAGATTTTATTGAAAAAGCTTGGTACTATAAGTTTCAAATTGGCGGAGGTATGCACCAAGCTGGCATTATTTCAGCTGCATGTTTATATGCTCTACGTAATAATGTAAATTCTTTAGAAGAAGATCATAAAAAAATGCAGCACCTTATAGAAGGCCTAGACTCCATAGATCAAGTTATAATTGATATCGACCTGTATAAAACTAATATAGCGTATTTTTCATTACGTACTAATTGTATATCTACTCAAGAATTAATAAACGTACTAATGACAAATTATGGAATTAGAATGGCTAACATCAAAGGTAAAATCAGAGCTATAACACATAGAGATATAAGCTATGAAGATATTAATACTACTGTATCTGCTATAAGAAAGATACTAAGTAATTTTCTGCACTAATTGTTTGCAAACTTCTTGTCAAACAATATTATACCAATATAGTATTATGCTAGCATCTGCGTAGAGCTATTTGGGAATAGGTGTGAACTTTGTCTTCTTTCAATATTTACTATTCTTCTGTGGATATATGCTGCTTTATTTATCAAGACAAAGTATACCAATTGCTCTACCAGTGTTAATAGATACTGACCATGTAAAATTAAGCTATTTTTTTGCCTGCTTTTCTTTTTTTTATGGAGTATCAAAATTTGTTAATGGAATAATCATGGACTCCAAAAATAATCCATTATTTATGTTTGGGCTATGCAATATTGTAACTGGATTATTAACCATTGGTATAACTTTATCATATAATAATCTAACTTTATTACTGTTAACATTAATATTATTAGCTTGGACACAAGGGTTAGGTTGGCCAGCTATTACCAAGTTTATGGTTACAAACTCTAGCATCTCTTCAATTGCATCATCATGGGGAGTTATGAGCGCATCTCAGCAACTTGGTTCTTGTATTACTTTAATTGTATTACCAAGTATAATTAAAATATATAATGCAAAAAGTGCATTTTTGTACTCTGGTTTCTTATGCTTACTTTTTGGAATTTATATAATATTAAAGGCATATTACAAAGAAAGTGCCAACTTTACTACCTATTATAAGGTGCAGAAATCTCAAATAGGTATCAAGGTAACAAGTTCCATATGGTTTCTATGTTGTGCTACTTTTTGTGCTTATATTATAAAAATGGGAATCTTCTTTTGGTTTCCTATAATTTTAAAGAATAAATTACAAATTTCTCTTGTACAATCCTCACTAATAACAGGCGTATATGATTTAGGTGGAATCCTTGGAACTTTAATAACAGGAAGAATTAGTGATATGTACTTCTTTCAAAATAGAAGCTTGCTGGCATCACTTTATATGTTGGGTATAGCACTCACTTTTATTGCAATGAACTTTGGTCAAAACATAATTCTTATGAACCTTTGTGCAATCTTATCAGGATTCTTTATATTTGGAGTGCAAGTACTGACAGGTGTTATAGCTGTAGAAATTGCTCCACAAAATAATGTATGTGCAATTGTAAGCTTGACAGGATTATTTGGGTATATTGCAAGTTCAATATTTTCATGCGTGCTCTTAGGAGTACTTGTTAAGCACTGTGGTAACAGTATTATGTTTTCATTTTTTTCCATTTGCTCTGTTGTTGCACTCGTTTGCTTTTCCATACTATCAAGCAAAGATCTAAAAAAACTAAGTAAAGCGGTGTAAAAAAAATTTCTCAACAGTTATAGCACTTCTCGCAATAGTCCGAATAGGATAAGATATGTGCTTATGGCTATGGTAGAGCAGTAGCATATTATGATCTGTTCGGATTATTGTAAAAAGAGCTATAAACTTTGTAGATAGATTTTTTACCCAAGGAATAAACATGGTAACCATATCTTAGTAATAGCTCGCTATCTAATAAATTACGGAAATCAAAAACATTAGGTGCAGCCATAATACTCTTTAAACTTGCAAAATCTTGATTTTTAAATTCTTTCCACTCCGTTAAAAATAACAAGGCTTCCGCGTCCCTTGCAGCCCCTATAGCATTGTCCGCGTATTCTATATCCTTTAGAACTTGCCTAGCATTATCCATCCCCATTGGGTCATATGCAGTAATTTTAGCCTTGTTATTCACTAACAATTGTGCAATATCTATAGCTGGGCTATTTCTTACATCATCAGTACCAGACTTAAAAGTTAGCCCCCATATTGCTATTTTTTTATTTTGGACTCCATTTAATACATATTCTACCTTTTTAGCAATGTTTGTTATATGATTATAGTTAGATTCCTTAACTGAATTTAAAATTTGTAGCTTGACATTGTGATCTTCAGCAAGCCTTATTAAAGCTGACAAATCTTTAGGAAAACATGATCCTCCAAATCCTGGACCAGCTTTGAGAAATTCCTTACCTATTCTATGGTCCATTCCCATACTGTTAGCTAAAAGGTCAATGTCTGCTCCTAATAGCTCACATAAACCTGCCATCTCATTGATAAAAGCAACCTTTGTTGCTAGAAAAGCATTAGAAGCATATTTAATCATTTCAGCAGTAACTGTATCAGTGACTATTAACGGAATATTCTTATCTATAAATGATCTATATATAACTTCTAGTTTTGCTCTAGCTAGCTTAGTTTTTACTCCTATTATTATCCTATCTGGGTATAAAAAATCTGATACTGCAGAGCCTTGCTTGAGAAACTCTGGATTAACCCCCAAATCAAAGTTATAGCCCTTATTAGATAAATAATTATATATATTTTCTGCAGTACCAGGAGGAACAGTTGACTTTATCACTATTAAGCAATCTTGATTAACTCTCTCAGAAACTTCACTTACTGCATTATATACATTCTGTAAATTTGCATTTCCTAGGGAGTCTGATGGAGTATCTACAGTTATAAATACTACTTCTGTATTGGGATTTATTTGAAAATACGAATCGAAAAATCTTATCCTTTGTGACTTTATATTATTCTCTAAATAATCTGCTAATCCAGGTTCATATAGAGGAATTTTCCCTGATTTCAAAAGTTCAATCTTCTCAGTATTTATGTCAATGCAATCAACTTTATGGCCCTGCTCAGATAACATTGTACCAGATACTAATCCTACATACCCTACTCCTATGATAGTTATGTGCATTTTATTATCACCTTAAAAATATAGCTTAGCATCTAAAATAAATACCATTAACAATTATAAACTTTTGTTGTTACATTATTTTTCTTAATTGCCTTACCTTCCGAATAAGCTATAAATAAGGTTGATGGTATTAATATCAAAGTACCATATAAAGCACTTTTATCAGGTAATTCATTAAATATAACGTATGTTACTATTGCAGAAATTATTAGCTCTATGTATCTATACGGTGCAAGTGCAGTAGCATCAGTAAGAGCAAAAGCTTTTAACATGAAGAACAGAATTAGGTTTGAACTTATTCCTAAAATCAGCAGTAATACTAACTCCAACAAGGAAGGCATATGCCAATAAAATAACAAAGGTGGAGTAGAAAAAATAGTTGTCGTTAGAGCTGAATAAAATAACATACTTATTACTGACTCTTTTATTACAAGTTTCTTATTAAGTATATCCAATATAGCAAAGATCAATGCAGATACAATAAAAATAAGAATTTTAGGATTAAAATCCTCACCACAAGCTTTAGTAGTAATAGCAATACCAATAAAACCAATGACAGCTACTACCCATCTTTGCCAAATTATATTTTCTTCCAGAAAAGGAATTGCAAGAAGTATAACAAATAATGGTATAGAAAAACTTATAATCGTTGCAGTTACTATGGGGAAAACAGTCAACCCGTAAGTCCATAAGGTCATTCCACAAAACAACAACCCACCCCTGGTTATTTGAGTAGATATTTGACTTGTTTTAAAAGTTTCTATTCCATAGTAAAACATAAAAGGTACAAGGGTAATAGTGGTAAACAGAAAGCGGAAAAAAATTATTTCAAAACTCTGAAGATGTAAACTTAGATATTTTGATATAGTATCATTAGCTACACTACTAAGTAAGCTAAGTATAAACCAGATAACCCCAAACAAATAAGCTCTCAATCTGTAATCCATAAAGCTTCTGATTTAATAGATACGATGTACTCATATAATTTTACTACAAAACTAATAATATAAAAGTTTTCTGATGTACGTCCACAGAATGTGATCGTAAGGGTCCATTATAAATAATTCGGGAAATTTCGTCTCTGTAGACATATTAAGAGCTATGTAACGAACGTTTGTATTTGTGAGTAATAGTAAGGCTCAAGGTAGGGAAAATGCTAGTGAGGTAAAGTAGAATAACGTTGATTTGATAATTTAAGCTCATTCCCTCTTGCTACATCTCTCTTTAAATATCTCCTCTTTTGCAGCAGGTCTATAGAATTATACAGAGTATTTTATCTTCCAATACAGGCAATCTTGACGTTCTTCCATGGCATTTCTTCTGTTCTTGAACTTTTTCCCACTCTGGGCGCACTTTTTCTACAACCTTTTCGAATTCTTCTATTTTCAAACCTGTTACATCTCGAAAATTTCTCGGATGTTCTTTTAGATTATGGTAGTTTAAGATCATCTTCCCTCTCTATTCTCCTGCTATACCTCCCCATTTTATAACCATTCCTACTCTTTTGCAGCAAGTTTAAAGAAATACTAAAGGCAAAAGATACGCTTGCGTAGTTCGAAAGCTTTCTATAGGATAAGTCTCACCTGATTTACAAATAGAATTGTTATGTTAGATGTTTGCTATTTATTCTTAAGCTCATTTTAACAGCATTTTGCTTTTTTTAGTATGTAGGGGTTTTCTAGGAATTATCCTATTGAATTCTATGATATTATTTTTTGTAACATTGTTATACATATCATGAAACTGAAGCTATTTATTTATCTTCGCGATCTCTGCAGTGGATTAATGACAAAAAAACTTTGTGCACCTCATATCTTTATCAAATTTCTAGCTACACAAGCTGAAATACGCTATTTAAAACATCAAAAAACGCCAACTTAAAAAATGGATAGTGAATAATTAGCTACCCTAGGGTTTCTTTGCCTTTTTTTCTGTTTAGTAAATTTCTTAACGTTTATAATTTAGATTAGTTGCGGCTTAAAAGCGGCTGATTCACGGTTATTAAGCGTTTAGAATAAAAAAACGCCATACTTGAAAGTATAATGTAAGTATAGCTCTTTTTACAATAATCCGAACAGACCGTAATATGCTACTGGCCTGCTATAGCCATAAACACATATCTTATCGCATTCGGACTATTATAAGAAAGGCTATAACTAGCCAACCATCGGGCTTTTTTTGCCTTTTTTTTCGCTTGGTAAATTTTTTAATACTTAGATTAGTTGCAATTTAAGAGACCAGAAATGGTCAGTGCTTGGCACTCGAATAACGTCCTCCTTTGTTATCCAAGTGCCCAGACACTGGGATCCATGAAACTTAATTGCAAGTAATGCATTGGATTTGGTGAGTATGGGTTTTATGTTATAGAATGAAACACTTTTGGTGAATTTGTAAAGAAAACTGGATCCCAGTGTTTGGACACTGGGATGACACCATTCTTTTTCCTGGATTCCAGACTGGAATGACACCATTTGTTGTGTTTAACAAAGTTCGTACTTAGCTCCATATTAGCCGTAAATATTTAAGAAATTTACCAAACGAAAAAAAAGGCAAAAGAAGCCCTGGGGTTATTATCCGCTTTAAAATATTGG
>NZ_JAPQLF010000128.1:0-2657 GCF_028982105.1 Wolbachia endosymbiont of Drosophila bicornuta
ATCCTCCAAAATTTTATTTTACCCGAAAAAACTCCTTTCTTTCTCTCCACTTTTTCTGGGTAAGGTCAATTCGGAACTCTATTTCTTTTTTACGATCTTTACTTTTATTCTTATTGTTCATATAATATACCCTTCACTAATAATAAATTATTTTTAAATGTTTACTGTTATTTTCTTAGCAGTATTGGCATAAAGCCATAGCTTTTGGGTGAAGTCAAATCAAATTTTCAATTTTTTTTTGTTTATTTTTTTATGAAAAGGTAGAAGATATTAATAGCTGCTAATTTCTTTAAACGATGTTGTCGTAGATTCGTATTTTTATACACCAAAAAGGGTATCTTTGATGTCTCCTACAGCTCCAAACTCATAGTATCTATTTGCCAGCCTTTTAAGGCGCTTTATAGAAGGGTTAATAAAAGATGTACAAAAGGACGTCTAAGGTGCGTAGTATAGCACTTCTCGCAATAGTCCGAATAGGATAAGATATGTGCTTATGGCTATGGTAGAGCAGTAGCATATTATGATCTGTTCGGATTATTGTAAAAAGAGCTATAGCATTCTAAAGCCATCTATGGGAGACATTTTTTTCATCAACGCATTCAAAACTTAAAAAAATAAAAAACTTGAACATTTCTTCAGAATTGTGTATAATTATTAATGCTTTTTAAGGTTCTTTCTTATGACTTTTTCTAAGTTTCTTGATCCCAAAAATGATGTATCGTTTAAGCGTATCTTCGGTACTGAAAAAATAGAGATATCCTTATTCACTTCCTCAATGATATTCTTGGCTTTACTGGTAAAAATGAAATAAAGGATATAGAGTTTTTAAGTACTATTCAAGACCACGATATCGCCGCTAAAAAGCAAAGTATTGTTGATGTTCTCTGTAGAGATTCTACAGGTGCTCAATACATTTGCGAAATGCAGGTCGCTAAAACTAAAGGCTTTGAAAGACGTGCCCAATACTATGCTGCTAAAGCTTACTCAAGGCAAGCTGATAAAGGTGACCAGTATCATAACCTTAAGGAAATTATCTTCATTGCTATAGCAGATTGTGTACTGTTTCCTAATAAATCTGAGTACAAATCAAAGCATACTATTCGAGATGAAGACACTAATGAGCATGATCTAAAAGATTTCTATTTTATATTTATTGAGTTGCCAAAATTTCCAAAGAATAAGGAAGATCAGTTGGAAAATATAGTTGAAAAATGGGTTTATTTTTTTCGATATGCAGATGAGACTAGTGAAGAAGAGCTGGAAAAAATAATAGGTAGTGATGTAATAATTAAAAAGGCCTATGAAGAGCTAAATAGATTCAACTGGTCAGAAAAAGAATTTATTGCCTATGAACGGGAAATAAAACGTATTCTTGATGAACAGGCTGTCCTCGCTCAAAAACTTGATGATGCTACTGAAAAAGGTAGAGAAGAAGGCATCCAAATCGGACATGAAAAAGGCAGAAAAGCAGAGAAAATCGAAGTGGCAAAGAACTCACTTAAGGCCGGTGTCTCTATTGATGTTATCGCTCAAATTACCGGCCTTTCGATAGATGAAATTCGAAAATTAAGGAATTAATACTTTACCTTGACCTCTAGCTTGAGTTAAATGACATTGAACAGAAGTATTATTTAGATAACTTTTAGGCTCCAAGCTTATTTGTTGTTCTTTTACGTCACTCACTTCTAATCTGCTTAACATTTGTTGCATTAATTGATTTATTACTGGGTCTATTCTTCTATTATAGCACTTCTCGCAATAGTCCGAATAGGATAAGATATGTGCTTATGGCTATGGTAGAGCAGTAGCATATTATGATCTGTTCGGATTATTGTAAAAAGAGCTATAAATTCAGCCATAAACTTATCAAACTTTTTCGGACTTAATCTACCGGGATCTCCGGGTTCTCTACCAGGCAATGCCTCCTCTGCGTATGATTTTAAAATCCCTGAAATTTCATTAAATTCACCACTCCTAATTTTTTCATTAATCTTCTCAAATAATTTCTCAAAATTAATATCTAAGCGGTGCATTTTTATACCACCTTTCGATTCAGCTTGCTTCTCTAATACTTCCTTGAACGACTTTATAATATCCGATGTGTAAAAAAGAGCCTTTACAGGATTAACATCAGAAAACTTAGGAAGAGGACACTTTTTATCTAGAAAAGCTTGTAACAAGAAAAACATCAAGCTAGCATTATTACTCGCACAAACTTCACGACTAAATTGGCTAGTATATTGGATATTTTGGTTTCTTACTGTATCAGAATGATTGGAGCTACTTCCTGCTGTACCAGAACGGCTAGAGCTATTTTCTGAAAATGAGGGCAACGCGGCCCTTAAAGGGGAAGAGATAAACTGAAAAACACCTTTAACAGCATCTATCCATGAAGACGGCTTACTTGCTCCGCTTGTAGCTCCTATTTTGTTATAGCCTATTTCGTCACTTTGCGATGAATTGTCTGATGCATTATCATAAGATAGATCACACTTAGATTCTTTTGTAATACTATATTGTACATCACGCTTCTTGCGAGTAGATCCACAATCCTCAATTTTCCATTGATATGGACTATCTTTGCCCATGGCCTCCAAGTAAATACTCTCCTTCTATCCCTATCATGGCTAAGATAATCACTAGCAGGATATAAATAC
>NZ_JAPQLF010000128.1:2707-8433 GCF_028982105.1 Wolbachia endosymbiont of Drosophila bicornuta
CCAAGTAAATACTCTCCTTCTATCCCTATCATGGCTAAGATAATCACTAGCAGGATATAAATACTCATTAAAATAATTGCTTTTTATATATATGTTGTTACCTTCAGGTTCAAATTTCCATTGACATGAACTACCTTTGCCCCCTGGCCTCCAAGTAAATACTCTCCTTCTATCCCTATCATGGCTAAGATAATCACTAGCAGGATATAAATACTCATTACTATAGTAAACACTTTTAATACATACCTCAGATGAAAATACTGCATTCTTTACTGACCCTGGTAATTCTCCTTTTATCCTTTCAAGCTCAGATTTTTTTTCCGAATGAACATTATGGTAATTACTCATCTCCATAATTCTTTTTACATAACGGGCTAACCTAAACTCCGCATTTTCTACACCTTTAACTTCAATACTAGCTCCAATATTGAGAAGATTTGTAACTTCACTAACATTCCCACTTTCTACAGCAGCAAATAAAAGTCTATCATACTCACTTTGCTTTGGTCCTAAAAAGTTTACTACTTCTGACTGACGAGAGGTATTTGCTACATCTAAAGGTTTTCCACCATCCTTATTTTTAGCTCCAATGTTAGCCACCTTATCTATAAGAAATCTAATTATCTCTAAATGACCTCCTTCAGCAGCCCTATGCAAAGATGTGTAACCATCACCATCTCTAGCTTCAATATTAGCCCCTTTCTCAAGAAGTTCTCTAACGTCACTAAGGCGTCCTGCTCCTGCAGCACTAACTAATAAATCATCATTGTTTAAAGTCATTTGTCCCTCCACATTTATAAAAACTTACCTAACTTAACTAAGCAATCACACTATAACAAGCCACTCTTACCATGAGCTTTTTTCTTTCCTCAAGCAACACAGAAAGGACCATCTTCCCTCAAACAAGAATTCTGGAATGCACTCACATAACATAGCCCGCTCACAAAAGTAAAATTACCTTAGCCATCACACACTTACATACCATAAAAAATTAGTAATCTAATGTATTTCAGGAATAGTACTCCACTTTTAAAACTTGTCAACCCCTAATTTAAAATTTTTTTGAAATAATTTTTGATGAAAATTTTTAATGAATTACTATTAATTTAATATTAAATATTACTAAGAACCTAAATAATACAACCACTTTCAGCAATAAAAACCAGCTAGCATGAGAAGATTTTTTTGGAAATCGATTGGTCTTGCAAATGTGCTTAAAATCTTCGTTTCAAGCCCTGGATGTAAATTTATTTGCCTTTTTTTGACTATTTGGGGTTCCTTCTCTATCTCTTGGTGTTAAAAGTTCAAATGAATCTGCACTTGTACGTAAAGCCTTTGCATTTCTCCCATTTTTTCTATTATTTTCTTCACTTTCAGCCAATAAGTGGTTTTCTATTTCACCTTTTTATATCAATTTATTACTTTCTTTTTGATTTGACACACTTTTTTGAACATCTCTATTGTGGAACAAACTTTCTCTTGGTTCTCCAATTTAGACACATGAGCAAAGATTGTGAGCTTTCTCCTCTTACTTCAAAAACCAATATCTTCTTTAATATGATTACTTCTATGTACTTACTAAATTAGGCTACTTAAATTCCTTAGGCAGGTTATAAACGGATACCTTTGCTGAGCTTTCAAAGCTCTTTATAGAGGTAGGTGATTCTAATGTTCCAGGTACGTCATCATAATCAGATAGTTGCGTAGAAATTGAATTCGTCCTAATACCCTGAGATGTACCTTCTTGAAAATGAAGTAATTTATTTTCCAACTTATCTCTTGCTTCTCTAAAACTGTCCAATTTTTTTTGCAAGCTAACACTTTCTTCTTTACACTTTGAAAGTGTTAAATCGATAAAATGATTACACAACACTATTAGACCTGTAGCACTAGAAAATAACAACAAGAGAGGATGAATGGTAACACCTGGCATATCTCCACTTCTTGCATCATGAAAATTTTTATACATATTAGGACAAGAGCCAAAAGCTGCAGAGCATACAAAAGCAAGTTTTGTTCTGCACAGGAAATACTCGACTTGCGCTAATTTTTCATTGCAATGTGCTAATTCTTTACGCAAATCATCAATTTTATCACTATAGTACCTAATAAACAATTGCTTTGTTTCTTCATTATTAACATATTTCCATGCTCTATAAGATCTTCCATCTATGAGCTCAACTTTTACATGCTCTGATTTTAGAAGCGCACTAATTGCGTTGCTACTTCTAGAACGCACAGCTTCATGTAGAGGTGTGTAATCGCTTTTAACATCTTTCCTTCTGTTAATATTTTCATAAGTTAAATACTTGAAAAGAGCCGAAATACATTCTGGGTCATTACCTTCAATAGCCAGAGTAATTGCATCTTTTCCGTCTTTATCCTTAGAATTAATAACTTTAGAAAGCGGCTTTTCATTTTCTTGCTTACCTTCAAAATACTTGCACTCATACACCTTATTCGAACGATATGGCTCCTTAAGAATACACAAAAGTTCTTTTACAAGATCAACCTGATTTTCTTTAATAACCACATGCAAAAGTGTGTTTTGATTTTCCTCATCTTGTAACAGTAAAACATCATACAAATAAGCATTTTCATGTAGATATAGCTCTTTTTACAATAATCCGAACAGATCATAATATGCTACTGCTCTACCATAGCCATAAGCACATATCTTATCCTATTCGGACTATTGCGAGAAGTGCTATAATACAAGGTATGGAGTATTTAGCAGTGGAAAAAGACATAGGTTGTGCAGTTAGTGCATCTATGACTTTACTTTTAAAATCTGGTGCTGATCCTAACATAGTTAACAGTGAATGGCAAACACCTTTGCACTATGCTGCTTATTATAATACTTTAAATATACCTTTGCTTCTGAAAAAAGGAGCACGTGGTCAAACTGACAGACAAGGAAAAACTCCTCTAGACATTGTAATTATTAACAAAAAACCTTTTGAAGTGAATCTTTTAGAACAGATCTTTTTAACTCAGGAGCAATTGGAAGCAAAAAATGATTTAGAAGGTATTTGCGGTCATAGCTTTAACACTAATCGACTAAGAAAGTTTTTCAATCAGCACAAAGGAAATGAAGGTCTTAAAGAGATTCTCAATCTTCGTGATTGCGAAGGAAAGTCTCGAGTTTTTCAAAAGATTAGGGGGGCTTGTTATGGTAATGAAACTCATTTCGAAGAAGCAAAAAAGTTGCTGCTAGAAGCAGGAGCGATTGATTACGAAGAGTGGAAGGACAAAAAACGTTTGCCTAAGCTTAGAACTCTATGGGATGATTTAATATTAGATTAGTCGGAAAAGTTGAAAATATTTTTGGGTAGGGTAAATAAATCCAAAGATATAGATGAGTTAAAACGCGTTGTAAACGAAGCTATAGAACTTGGGGTAAGGCTGAACTTTCCTAACAAGGGTAGTATATACGGAAAGGTATATGAAAAGGAATATAGTTTTACAGATTTTGTGATAAGAAAGATTAGTGAATTAAGAAAGAGTTCCGAAGGTTCAAGGAATATAGAGGTTGCTAGTGGTATAGTATGTCAATTGATATCAAAAGGGGCAATTTTCTACAACATAAGCAGTATATATGTAATTGACGAACTGGAAGAGTTTGAAAGCCACAAAGCTAATATGAAAAACGCTTATGCAGATTATGAGAATCGTGCTTTAGATTTCATAACAATCGTTCAAAGCGCGACAAGTGGTAAGGTAAGAGACGTAAAAATCGACAACTCTACTCTCTGTCTTGAATATTCACAGGATAGTAAAGTAGATGTTGCAAAGATTACAAATGGAGCAAGGGGTTTAGGTATCACTCAGGAAGGTGTACAATACGGAAGAAATATAATAAAGATAGGTAAGAGTGAGGTAGAAATTATAACGGAAAACGCTATAAGGAATTATGTAGGCCTAGCAGATGGTAGTAATATAGTATTGACTTTCGATACTGGCTTGGGAGAGTTGGAAGTGAGATTATACCCTGATAAGCAAAATCTAATAAAGGTAGAAGTAGAAGATCAAGAAAAGTGGAAAAAATTACAGAATTGTGAGGAACGAATAGGGGAAAAATTTTTGCTTGGTGGGTGTTCAGTACGTGATGCTATTGAACGAGGTTTTTTTACTAGATCTGGAGAGTTGATTCGTTCTGAAACAATTAATCAATCTGATGCAACAAAAGTGGACTCTTGGACAAAGCGCGAAAAAATGAGAAAAGCTTCAAGTCTTGAAGAAACAGTAGGCCGTTTTCTATAATGAAGTGAGGGAGTGTTAAATAAACCATACGCGTCAAGTTAAGGAAAAGTGTAAGTAAAGTTGATAGAGTGAAGGAAAATAATAAGGTATAAATTCTCTTGGATATATGAATGAGAGAACTTACAATGGACAGAATAGCTTGCTTATCAAAAGACCTCAATGAATTCTTTAATGAAAAAGCAGACGAAATATCAATTGCAGTAGGTTTTATAAAAAGAAAGAGAAAACTTAATGGCTCATCATTCATAAAAGCTATGGTTTTTGGTAACATAGGAGTTGATGATTGCAGCATAGAAACAATGTGCCAATTGCTAAATGAAGACTCGATAGAAATTACAAAACAGGGTTTAGATTTTAGGTTTAGTGAAGAAGCAGTTGAGTTCATGAAAAAAATGTATAACGAAGCTTTGTGTTTATTTAAAAAAAGTCTACAGATTGATTGCAAAATTTTACAGCAATTTGGAAGCGTTAAATTATTGGATAGCAGCTACATTAGCCTGCCCAGTAGCATGGAAGATATGTACAAAGGATATGGCAGTAGCTATAGAGATTGTGAGAATAATACCAAATCAGGAATAAAGCTACAGTTAGTCTTTGATTACCTGAATCAAGCGCTAGATAAGTTAAATTTTATGGAAGGAATAAGGTCGGATCAAGGTTATAGGGATTATCTGAACGGTTTATCAGCCAATGATTTGCTAATATTTGACTTGGGCTACTTTGTGCCTAGTTCTTTTAAACAGATTGATGAAGCAGGTGCATATTTTGTTAGTCGTTATAAGTCTGATACCAATATATATGATATAGAAACAAATCAAAAAATAGAGCTATTGGAGTATTTAGAAGGTCAATTATCTTCAGAAAAAGAAGTATTATTAGGAAAGGAAGTAAAAATTAAGGTAAGAATTATATGTCAAAAGCTAACTGAAGAACAGTCTATGGCTAGAAGAAGAAAGGCTAATAAATTAGCAAAGTCACATGGATATACATCTTCTCAAAAGAATCAAAAGTTATTAGATTGGTCAATATTTATAACTAATGTTCCAGAGAGTAAAATTAATGCTGAACAAATATTGACGGTTTATAGAGTAAGATGGCAAATCGAATTACTATTTAAACTATATAAAAGTCATATCAATCTTGATAAACTAAAAGGAAAGACAAATCCATTTAGAGTATTGTGCGAGCTATACGCAAAATTATGTGCTATTCTCGTATTTCACGAAATGGTTGGCTTTGTAAAACTAAAAAAGAACACGGAGCTCAGTTTAACAAAGGCATTTATTGAATTGAAAAGGCGGGTTAGAGAGCTCTTTTTGATATTAAACAATATTGTCAATAATTTAAAAATTTTTCTAAAAAAGCTTACTATAATCTGGTCAAAGTTTTCTTTGAAAGACAGATATAGGAAGACCAGGGTATCTACTTTAAGCTCTCTACATTCCTTAACTTGACGCGTATGG
>NZ_JAPQLF010000129.1:0-3165 GCF_028982105.1 Wolbachia endosymbiont of Drosophila bicornuta
TGAAGTTTTGTAAAGACATACAGTATCTATATACTGCAAAAAATTGAACATAAGACGCCGATACATTAAGCAATCCTTACCTTTTAATCTGCAGATTGGCGAAAGCAAATACAATAGCTTCACTATCGTGATAAGGGCGCTGGCGAAGGGTGTCAAGTAAGTTTTTCGTTTCTATAGCTACTACCACGATTGTATAGGTAATTCTTCACTTATAATAATGATTCAAGCCTTCAGCTCCTCAAACACTTCACTTGCTCTATTTAAAACAGAATCAGGAAAACCAGCAAGTTTTGCTACATGTATTCCATATGACTCATCTGCAATGCCTTCAATTACTTCATGTAGAAAGATAACCTCTCCGTTCCACTCTCTTATTTTTACACAAAAACATTTCACGTTCTTCAAGTATTTGCTTACTTTAGTTAATTCATGATAATGAGTTGCAAAAATGGCGCGGCACTTATTTACATTGTTAATATGTTCAATCACCGCCTGTGCAATAGATAATCCATCATACACCCCTGTGCCCCTACCAATTTCATCAAGTATCACCAAGGAACGGTCCGTTGCCTGATTTACTATCGTTGCTGTTTCGATCATCTCTACCATGAAGGTAGAATAACCAGCTGTTATATTATCCGTTGCGCCAACCCTGCTGAATATCTTGTCAATCACTCCAATATGTGCACTCTCTGCTGGCACAAATGACCCCATGTGAGCTAAAATTGCAATGAGAGCGTTTTGCCTCAAGAAAGTGCTTTTTCCAGCCATATTAGGACCAGTAATTAGATGTATACCAGCTAAATTGATGCTATTTGCAATGAATTTATCGTTAACTTCAACCACTGGATGTCTTCCGCTACAGATATTGAACTCTTTGCTGTCATCAATAATGGGTTTTACGTAATTATTTTGCACTGCAAGCTCTGCAAATGCTGTTCTAATATCAAGTTTTGCCAAAGCATTTGCAGCAAGAGCAATTTTTTCAGACTCTTTAGCAACTTCACTACACAGTTCACTAAAAATTTTCATTTCTAAGCCGATTGCAGCATCACGTGCCGTAAGAATTTTGTTTTCTAGTTCTTTCAATTCATTAGTAGTGTAGCGCATGCTATTTGCTAAGCTTTGCCTATGAATAAATATATCCGAAGTTATTTTGTGATTTGCCGACACTTCAACGTAATAACCAAGTATGTTGTTGTGTAATATTTTGAGTGCGGCAATGCCAGTTAGGTCGCGATAAGATTCACGGAGTTTGGTTATTAGTTTATTACTATTATTTAATATGTAGGATAACTCAGATAATTCTGAGTTGTATTTTGAGTGAATAAATCCTCCTTCTTTCACGGAACTGAGGTTATTATCGAGTATAGCACTATTTAACAGTTCAAATAGGTCTTTATGATTGCCAAGGCTCTTATGTATTCTGCTGAGTTCACTCTCGTCACTACTTATCACCTGAGTAGTAGACACTGGTTCCTTTTCTCCGTTCAAGCACTGGAATGACATCTGAGAGTTAATTTCTGATTTTTCACTTAAACAATAATTATGCAAGGTAGACAGAAACTCAGACAACTCTAAAGTTTTTCCTAGGCCTATTTTTAATAGGTTCATATCCTTTGGTGAACCACGCCCTAGTATTAAGCGCGATAAAGACCTTTCAATATCTGGAATGTTAGATAATATCTCTCGTATTTTTTTGCGTGAATCATGATTATTTACAAAAAATTGAGCGGTGCTGAGCCTCAAATTGATTGCCTTGGAGCAAGCAAGTGGTGAAGCGAGCATTTGTTTGAGCAGGCGTCCACCAGAAGCTGTAACTGTGTGATCAATAACTGAAATTAGTGAACCTTTCTTTTCACCAAATTGAGTTGAGAATAACTCAAGATTTCTCCTTGCTGAAGCATCAATAAGCATGAAATTTTGTTGCTTATAGGTTTTCGGGAATTCAAGCCTTGGAATGGAGCCCCTTTGTGTTACTCTGACATATTCAAGCAGTGCACCGCACGCCATCATTTCTACTTTGCTGAAATTTCCTATACTCCCAAGTTCCCTGATTTTATAAAACTCGCATAACGTTCTGTGAGATTTACTATACTCAAAAAAACTCTGTACGTGTTGTGTAATTGATATTTTATAATTTTTTAAAATCGATCTAATTTTTTCGTCCTCAATGAATTTTTCAGAAATTAATAATTCTCTTGGTGATATACGCAATAAATCACTATCTAGAGCTTTCAAACTCGTTAAAGTGTGAAAAAATTTTCCCGTCGATAATTCAAGCCAACTAATAGCATATTCGTCATTTTGTTCAACTATGGATGCGAGATAATTATTGCTTTTATCCTCCAGTAGTGAATCTTCTATAATTGTACCTGGAGTTACAACTTGCACTACATCACGTTTTACTATGGATTTATAGCCCCTCTTTTTTGCTTCATCAGCAGTTTCTAATTGGTCACAGATTGCTACTTTGAATCCTAAATCTATTAGCTTGTGCAGGTAAGACTCACTACTGTGTGCTGGCACTCCACACATTGGTATTTCTTGCCCACACGAATTACCTCTCTTAGTGAGCACTATATTCAGCAATTTCGCAGCTTTAATAGCATCATCGAAAAACAACTCATAAAAATCTCCTAGCCTATAAAATAGCAGATGATCCTTGTATTGAGCTTTCAGGTTCAAATACTGCTCCATCACAGGGGTGTTTTTTTCTTTTACGAAGCTCATAATATTTTTTAATATATTGTATTGATAAACGTTATTATAGATTATATTGCACATGTGGATAACATAAATTTTATAGCCTTTCTTATAATAGTCCGAATGCGATAAGATATGTGTTTATGGCTATAGCAGGCCAGTAGCATATTACGGTCTGTTCGGATTATTGTAAAAAGAGCTATAAATAGGTGTATAGAGGGAAAAATTTAAAACAATTAAATTTCTTGGATCCAAGTAGTCAGGACACTTGGATGACATAAAGAGTAGGAGTATTTGATGACAAAAAAACAAAAAACGCAGTTGTCATTCCAGCGCGTGACGCTGGAATCCAGAATATCCTAATTACAAGGTTTATTATTTAGTTTGAAAAATATAGCCTTTCTTATAATAGTCCGAATGCGATAAGATATGTGTTTATGGCTATAGCAGGCCAGTAGC
>NZ_JAPQLF010000129.1:3215-8022 GCF_028982105.1 Wolbachia endosymbiont of Drosophila bicornuta
GTTTATGGCTATAGCAGGCCAGTAGCATATTACGGTCTGTTCGGATTATTGTAAAAAGAGCTATACTATAGCTTTTTCTATGTAAGTTGTTGCCCTTCTTTATCATTTTACCATTTGCAGCACCAACAGATATTTCAGAGCTAACAGAGCTAACAGTGCTAATAGTTTTTTCTATCGCTTTAGCCTGTTCATAGTCTTGACTCAAAAAATACATGGCCAGCCCAACAGCTATACTAGCAACAAGAACAGATGCTATCATTACACCTAGTATCATACCACCAGAAAGACTTACTGCAACATACACACCAGCTCCAAGTACAACACCAAGAAAACCACAAATCATTATGCCAGGCACTAAACTGCCTATCATAGCGCTTTCTTTTTTCGTATGAGCTTGTTTTTTCATACTTTTATAGCACTTCTCGCAATAGTCCGAATAGGATAAGATATGTGCTTATGGCTATGGTAGAGCAGTAGCATATTATGATCTGTTCGGATTATTGTAAAAAGAGCTATAATAAGCACTTCTTTTGTTTTTCCTTGAGCTAAATCTGAAGGAATTTTATTATCCGCGTTTTGTATCAAAGGATTTGCACTATATGTAACAAGAAGTGTGGTTATTTCTTCAGTTTTATTACCTATAACTGCATGATGTAGTAATGTATTTCCCTCTTCATCTTTAAAGTTTATATGAGTACGAAATTCTTCATCTAGATTTCTTATTGGGTTGTTTTTTGCATATATCCCAGATTGTATTGCTCTATCTAAGCATTGTATCACTTGTTCTAGTGATTGCTCGCCAGGATTTTGTATAAAATGAAGCAGAATTTCGTGTACTATAGCTTCCTTTGTAGTTTTTGGGCATCGTAAAGCGTAATTAAATGTCTGTGTAGCAATAACTTCTTCTTTTCTTTTTTTAAGAACAACCATTAAATCTTCAATCGCCTTTTCACCATCTTTTATTCCAAGAATTATTGAATCCAAATTATTTATCATGCTATCCTCCTTGGTTTGATTGCATTACTCATTAATAAATAATATAATAAATCCTGCTAAAAGTCAAGCAATTAATTAATAAGTTAATATAATCCTCCAAAAGGAGCTCCTTACTTTTTGTTCAGCATGTCCATTGGATCAGACTCTTTAAGCTTGCTGTTTGCTGAATTTATTCATCACAATAGCTACAATGTGCTATCGAAGTTCTCTGTAATCTTAGTTGGTTCTTCTAGAATATTCAAAATATCAGTTGCACAATAAACCCGATCTCTCTTTCCTTGAGAAGTTTGTGAAACGATGCCTAAATCTTCAAGCTTTACGATTGCTCTTTGGGCTGTTGTAAACACGACACCTAAGTTTTCAACCACTTTCCTTATAGTAAAGTAAGGGTTTAAAGACTATTAACTAAATCATTGTCCCATTCAAATTTTGGTGGCAAGGGGCTTGGTATAAATGCCTGATAACCATCGAATACTTTGCATGATGGCGATCCTTTAATATACATTCATTCAACCGAGCACACTATTTTTATAGTATATATTATTTTCAAATAAAGTCAAAAATGAAAATAAGGCTTTATCTTATTTGCGTGCATGAAAATAAGAAACTCTCTTATTATTGATTTTGCTCAAAAACGAAAATAGAAGAAGCTGCTGAACTTTATATATCCTGTTTTTCTGGAGAACTGCTATAAAACTTCTGAGTGAAGTCACTTAATTTTTACACATCTATTGTAGAGTAAGAAGAACCGAATTTGAAACAAAAATGCTAACTGATGCTTGGACTTTACTGACACTTACACTACTTGAAACTATACTTAGTGTAGACAATTTAATCTTTATTTCTCTAGCAATAGATAAGGTACCAAATGCGCTGAGAGAAAGAGTGCGACCTATGGGCCTTGGATTAGCACTATTAATGCGTTTTGTAATACTATTTTTTACATCATCTATATTATCAATGCAAAAACCTATATTTCACACTGCATCAGCAAGGGATTTACTTATGATCGCAGGGGGATTATTCCTTATTGTTAAGAGCTCTATGGAGTTACGGGATGACATCTTTGTATGTAAGAAAAATAAAAAGAAAGCAAACGTTAAATCAAAATTTTTTTTAGTTGTGCTACAAATTATATTAATAGATTTAGTTTTTTCGGTTGATTCGATATTATAGCTCTTTTTACAATAATCCGAACAGATCATAATATGCTACTGCTCTACCATAGCCATAAGCACATATCTTATCCTATTCGGACTATTGCGAGAAGTGCTATAACTGCTATAGCACTAACTTATAACATGGTAATAATTGCTACAGCATTTACATTTTCCATGCTAGCAATGCTGTTTTTATCAAGTTATACCGCCCAGTTAATCAAATCTAACCCAGGGTTAAAAATAATCGCCATTTTATTTATTTTACTTGTCGGTGTGTACCTCATACTTCATGGATTTCATATAGAATTACCAAAAGGATATTTGTATTCTTCATTTATGTTTGCACTGCTTGTGGAAATTATAAGAAAAATAAAGAAAATTAACCGTCATACCGCGATTCATTCGCGGTATCTCAGCCGCTAACAAGCAGCGGGATGAAGAGGTTGTCGTCATGTTGCCGCGAACTGTCATACCGCGATTCATTCGCGGTATCTCTAGATCCAGCTAACAAGCAGCGGGATCTTTTTGATTTACTCCCACTCAATAGTTGCGGGTGGTTTAGAAGTGATATCATAAACAACTCTATTTACTCCTGGAACATTATTAACAATTATACTGCCGACATTGCGTAAAAAATCCCAAAATACTAGCAAGTGTTGATCCTTATCTTCAAATGGAAATGCATCGGCTGTCATACCATCAGATGATGTTACAGCCCTTAAAGCACAAACATATCCATACGTACGACCATCTCCCATAACGCCTACAGTTTTTATTGGTAATAATACAGCAAAAGCTTGCCATATCTTATCATATAGATCGTAATTTTTCATCGTATTAATATATATTTCATCTACTTCTTGCAATATTCGCACCTTTTCTTCATCGACTTCACTTATAATCCTCACTGCAAGTCCAGGTCCAGGAAATGGATGTTGAAATATTATCTCATCTGAAAGCCCAATTTCTTTTCCAAGTAGCCTTACCTCATCTTTAAAGAGGTAGCGTAAAGGCTCCACTAGCTTCAGGTTCATCTTTTCTGGCAACCCACCAACATTATGGTGAGACTTAATTGTACTAGTGTTGTTTGAGGCATGCCCTGACTCAACTACATCAGAGTAGATGGTACCTTGCATCAAAAAATCCACATCACCTATTTTTTTTGCTTCTTCTTCAAACACTTCAATAAAAGTGTTACCGATAATTTTTCGCTTTTCTTCTGGATCAGTTATTCCCTTCAACATACTCAAAAATAAATTTGATTTATCAACGTAATTTACCGGAATCTCTTTCAACATAGCGATGGTTTGGTTCTTGCGTAACAACCCAGTATCGATAAAAATACAGTTCAATTGTTTTCCTATAGCTTTATGTGTGAGAGCCGCTGCAACGCTTGAATCAACCCCACCACTTACTGCAGCGATTACTTTTTTCTCTCCTACTACATTTTTGATTTTTTCCTTTTGCTCCTCAATAAACGACTTCATTGTCCAGTCTCTTTTGCAATTTGCAATATCCAAGAAGTTAGAGAGCAATTTACTGCCATTTGTTGTGGGCTTAACCTCAGGATGGAACTGAGTACAGTAAATCTTCCGCTGTTCGTTGACAATCATTGCAATTGTTTGATTTATCACACCTGATGCGATAACAGTAAATCCCTGTGGTATAGTATCAACACTGTCCGCATGGTTCATTAATACATCCACTTCAGAATTAACATCCCAGGTATCCTTTACAATGGGGGATTCTTTTAGTATCTTGATTTTAGTTCTACCAAACTCCTGTTTGAAACTCTCTTTTACTTTTGCTCCAAAATAATGACAAATGAGTTGCTGTCCATAGCATATTCCAAGTATAGGAACGCTTGTTGCCTCATTAAGTTTTATAATTTCATGTACTACTCTACTTGTTTCAGAACAATCATCATTTACAGATTGTGCTCCTCCAGAGAGAATAAACCCATTGAATTTTGATATTGTTTCAAAACTGATGTTGCTTGGAAATATCTCACAATAAACACCCATTCCTCTTACTTGTCTTGCGATAAGCTGTGTAAACTGTGAACCAAAATCAATAATGGCAATTGCTGACAATTTGCTCCTCCATATTATTTAAAACGATATCTGATAGTAAAGAAAATAATGGAGTAAGTAAACCAAGACCTGTTTAAAAGCTTTAACGCGTGGTACAAGTTAGCTATATAGCTAATTTTCCTACACCATACCGCTGCGGCGCTAACTAGTAGCGGAATGACAGCAATCTACGTCATACCGCCGCAGTATCTCAGCCGCTAACAAGTAGCGGGATTATCTTCATGCTGCCACGAACCGTCATACCACCGCGAACCGTCATACCGCGATTCATTCGCGGTATCTCAGCCGCTAACAAGAGATCCCGCTAACAAGCAGCGGGATGACGAGGTATAAACTTTATCGTCATGCCACCGCGAACCGTCATACCGCGATTCATTCGCGGTATCTCGGCAATAGATCCCGCTAACAAGTAGCGGGATGACGATTGTCGTTTAGCCATAAATGTTTAAGAAATTTACCAAGTGAAAAAAAAGGCAAAAGAAGCCCCATGGTGGTTGGCTATTTACCATGTACTAAAATATCGGCGTTTTTTTTATTCTAAAACGCTTGATTAAGAGC
>NZ_JAPQLF010000130.1:0-15730 GCF_028982105.1 Wolbachia endosymbiont of Drosophila bicornuta
CCTTGCTGTGTGTTGTTGTATATACTAATTCCTGTACTGTCTATAGCAATTTCGATATCTTCCATATTATTTTTATCAATTCTGCAATCATTTATCTTAATATTAAGTTTCTTAAACCTTCTTGATGCTTGTGAATAGCTGATAACTGCCAAATCTCTTCCTATTTGTTACAAATACCCTTTTATAAACCCGACTGTTTGTCTTAAACCAATTCTAAAGAAACTGACGATTATATGCACCAAAATCACAACTTTATCACTATAAATATAGTTGCCGCCCTGCATTTTTGGACAATTCTCGTACCAATTTTCTATGGCGTCATTGATATAATAAAAAATGCTTCCTCTTTCTTGGAGAAATTTGTTATATTCATGGCAGTTACTGACTCTCATTTTTTGTGGCATATTTTTTCTTCAACAGTTAAATGGCTATTTATAATGAATTTTGTCAGTAACTGCCAGTTCTTTTCACTTGAGCGATGCAACAAAGCCCACTGGGATCCAGGAATTTTATTAAGTTGGTAAGCATAAAAGTGTTATGTAAAATACAACGTTCTTGATGGGATTGCGTGAAATGCTGGATTCCAGTGTCAAGCACTGGAATGACATCACAGGGGCACTGGAATTTTTGTTTCAATATTTGTACATTAGCCATGCATCTGAACAGATACTGTAAATTAGCTATATTACATTGGCCCATCAGATGAGTTGTAATGGTTATAATTGTCTGATAAGTGATCTCTAACATCGTGACCTAACTCATTGGCATCAGGCTTAACTTCGTGATCTAACTCATTAGCATCGAGCTTAAACAAAGAAGGATTATCATCAGATTGTTGATTAGACTCTTTCTCTTTCGACCCAAATAACCATGAAAAGAGTGATGAGATAGAATCAATAATGGATTTAATTGCTGAAAAAATATTGGATAAGAAATTACTGGGTTGCTGAGTATCCTCTTCGGCTGATTCTGGTTCAGGCTCTTTTCCTGCTGTGTCATCCACATCTTGTTCAGGCTTACTTCTGCTTATGAGTGTCTTATCTAACCATTTGGACATATTCTTGTCTGGATTATGAAAATACATTTTCTCTATGTCCTTGTTTTCATCAACAAAAATTACTACAGTTGCATTCTGACTTAATGACCCTTCATTTAATCTATAACGTTCACTAACGAGCGATTCATGAGAGTTCTTTATATCTTGAATCAATCGAAGTTTTTCTTCTTCTACTAAAAGGTAACCTCTGTGTTGTATAGCATAATTGGTCCCTTTGTACTTAAATTGCAACATTCCTGTAACCTCTGTGTAGTCATCACCTTTTTGTTCTTCTTCTGGCTCTGGATTCGTGCGGTTTTCATTTACCTCTTCTTCAGACTTACTTCTGCTTATAAGTGTCTTATCTAGCTGTTTGAATATATTTTTGTCGGAGTTTCGAAAATACATTCGACTTATCTCCTTATTTTCATCAACGTGAATCGATAAAACTGTATTCTCATTCCCCAATCCATCACATTCACTAACGAGCGATTCATGAGAGTTCTTAATGTCTTTGATAAATTGAAATTTTTCTTCTTCTGAAAAGTACTTGTATCTTACGTTATAAGTGGTGCCTTTGCATTTAAAACTAAATATCCATCCATGGTCTTCATATTCATCTAGTCCAGAATTCTTGACACGTTGTATAATTTGAAATTTTTCATCTTCTGAAAGGTCCTTGAGGTATATACTACCAGTTGTATCTTTATATTTGAATTTAAACATCCATCCATGATCTTCATATTCATCTACTAGTTCACGAATATTCTTGACATTTTGTATAGCTTTAAATTTTTCTTCTTCTGAAAGGTTCTTGTGATATTTATAAAGTGTACCTTTATACTTAAATTTAAACATCCATCCATGGCCTTCATATTCATCTACACCCATCTGCTTGCAAATAGCTTTATAATTTTTTTCTTCTACCTCTCGTCCAATGACATTCGCTATGAGTTCAGTATCCAGAATATTCAAAGTTTGGACTGTTGCCGATGGTGAAAAACGCAATTGAAATATGTGGCCTAGCTCATGACCTAGAACAAAATCCATGGCACTTTGCTTATATGTCAGAATATTCTGACAATCTGTTACTCCTCGTGTAATATATCCTGGACCACCATCTTCATCTATGCCGAGAAGATTGTTATACTTTGTATAATCGCTTCTATTATTAAAAATGTGAACCGTTATATTGTAACTTGCATTACTATTTTTCAAGCAAAACTTTTCTTTAAATGCTTCATAGGCAGTTTTAATGTCTGTTTCTATTTGGTTTTGTTCCTGCTCAGATAAGTTGTCGTATTTTATAGTACAATTTATATACCCGTATTTAACGGTAAAGCTGTTAGACAAAACATCATGTATATTTGTGGAAAAATAATTGAACTGCTTTGACTCAGCTTCCTTATACAATTGATGCCCATATTTATCCCTAGAATACTTTGGTAGTTTAGGTACTTTGGCAATTAAGTTTTTGTTACTATCAAAAAAAGAAATATCAGAATTACCAATCCTAAAATCCTTTATAGATTGCCCTCAAGTGCCATCATTTGCACAATCATGATTATCTTTCTTATTAAACCATGCGTTGGTGTATTTTTCCATTTTGATACCTCACTACCAAACCTTACTATATTATTATCTTGGTAAAAATCATAATAATTCGTTAACTTGTATTTTAAATCTGTATCAAATGTGCTTTTCTCGTAAGGTATCAATTGTGAAGTAATTAACTTTATTTGTTTAAAATTTTGCTAAAATAGCTCTTTTTATACTATGTTTTACATAGCTAAACTGACTTAGATTTACTGACAATTTGAAAAACAAAAATTCGTCATTCCGCTACTATAGTATTTTCTAAAACGAATGATAAACGTCTAAAATGGTATTACCAACTAAAAGGTGTAAGTTTGTACATTGATGCATTAGAGGTCTGAGGCGACTTTTGATGGTGTGCCAACAATGCTCTATCGGATTTATAGCTCTTTTTACAATAATCCGAACAGACCGTAATATGCTACTGGCCTGCTATAGCCATAAACACATATCTTATCGCATTCGGACTATTATAAGAAAGGCTATAGATCTTACTATTACCCACAAATATAAATGTTTGTTGCATAGCTCTTAATGGCATAACTTTTGCTTGAAATAACTGTTTATATGGTGCAATTTACAGCTTTTAGTTGCTAAAATTATAACTCTTAGTTTAATAATTTTAATCTAATAAGCTTTCAGGTTAATAAAATTAAATTATTTGAGTAAATACAATACTATGTTTTTATTTGTGGGTAATAGTAAGGCTTAAAGCAAAATGTAGTACGAACGGTAGGTGGATCTAAAAGATAGAATTACAATCCTGTATACAGCATTTTGCATTATTGTTTGATTATATTTATAGGTACAAAAATGGCTAGAATAATTTTCATGGGAGTAGATGTTTCCAAGGAAGCATTGGACATCTCAATTAATGGCAAGCATAAGCGCATAGCAAACGTGAGTGATGCTATATCTAAGTTTATAGAAACAAATATAGTCGATTTACCCATCAAGTTATGTGTAAGCTGGTGGCTATGAAAAGCTCATTATAAAATTGTTGCAAGATAACTGTCCATAAAGCTCACCCGAATCGGGTATATGCATTTGCCAAAGCTTGCAATCATTTTGCAAAAACTGACAAGTTATATGCTAAATTACTGGAAAAATACGCTGAATTTGTCAGTAAAGACGGTGAAGTAAAAGGATGTATAATTTCACAAAAGCAAGAGGAATTAAAGGAGCTGGGGGCAGTTGAGCGTAATTTAAATGATGCAATTCATGCAAACAAGTGTCGCCTGCAAAGTGCGACGGGAAAAGCTAGAGAATACATAGAAAGACAGATAGGGTTTGCTGAAAAACAATTGAAAGAAATTAGGCAAGACATAGAAGACGCAATAGCTGAATTGAAAGGAAAAAATGAGCTTTTAATCAGCTATAAAGGTATTGGATCAAAGACGGCGAGCGTTCTACTGACAGAGGTGCCTGAGCTTGGTAGATTAGAGAATAGAGAAATTGCATGCTTAGTTGGAGTTGCACCTAAAACTAGTGAAAGTGGAAGAAAAGTTGGCAAAGCTCAAATCAAAGGAGGCAGGTTTTATGCAAGGAAAGCACTATACATGTCAGCTCTTGTTGCTATGCGGCACAACAGAAAAATGAAAGCGTTTTATCAGCGTTTGGTTGATTCTGGCAAAGCTGCTAAGGTTGCATTAGTTGCTGTCATGAGAAAAATTATCGTTTGTTTAAATGCCATGATAAAAAATAACAACTTTTATCTTGACTCTTAAGACGGTAGATGACAGACCATTGATTGTATGGGTTCCATCTGTTATATATAATCTTTTTGAATACGAAGAAAACTGATGAATGAGTATGATATTACGGTTATAGGTAGCGGTCCTGGTGGTTATATAGCGGCAATTAGGGCGGCACAGCTTGGGTTTAAAACTGCAATTGTGGAAAAAGAAAAAAATTTAGGCGGTATATGCTTAAATTGGGGATGTATACCAACAAAATCACTGCTTAGAGCATCTGAGGTTTATAGGCTAATAAAAAGATCAAAAGAGTTTGGTATAGAAGTAAAGGGAGCGAATTTTGATATGCAATCAATAGTGAAATACTCAAGAAACGTTGTTGATAAATTGTCAAGCGGTGTTGCATATTTGATGAAAAAAAATAATATCAAAGTTCATCAAGGTTTTGGTAAACTTGCAGGCAATGGTACTATAAAAGTCGTTAGCGATAAGGAAGAACAAGAAATTGTTTCCAAGCATATCATTTTAGCAACAGGCGTGAGGGCACGGAATCTGCCTGGAATAGAGGCAGATGGAGATTTAATATGGAATGCGCAGCACGCTATGACTCCAGAGAGATTACCAAAATCGCTACTAATTATAGGGTCTGGTGCAATTGGAATAGAATTTGCAAGTTTTTATAGTACTTTGGGTGTTGATGTAACAATCATAGAGATAAAGAGCACTATTTTGCCGCTGGAGGATAAGGACATTTCAGATTTAGCACAAGAAATATTCACAAAACAGGGGATAGAAATATATACAAGCAGTAGCGTAAAAGCTCTTACTAAAAGTAAAGACTCTGCTCAAGTGCTACTAAGTAGTGGTGAGAGCAAAGAATTTGAGAGAGTGATTGTTGCGGTTGGAATTCAAGCAAATATTGAAAATATAGGTTTAGAAAATACAAAAATTAAATTAAGCCCTTCTGGCTTTATTGAAACGAATGAATGGTATGAAACTAGTGAATCAAATGTGTATGCAATAGGTGATGTAGCTGGCCCACCATGTTTAGCACATAAAGCGAGCCATGAATCCGTGATCTGCATTGAGAAGATTGCTGGTAAAAATGCTCATGCGTTAAAAAAAGAATGCATACCAAATTGCACTTATTCTCATCCACAAATAGCGAGCATCGGCCTTACTGAGGAACAGGCAATAAAAGGTGGGTATGATATAAAAATAGGAAAATTTCACTCTAACTTTAATGGTAAGTCTGTTGCACTCAGTGAAACTGAAGGGTTAGTGAAAACGATTATAGATAAAAAAACCGGAGAAATTCTGGGTAGCCACATGATAGGTGCAGAAGTAACGGAGTTAATTAGCAATTTTGCTCTTGCAAAGCAACTAGAAGGAACAGACTTCGACATAAAATCTACGATTTTTCCTCATCCAACCATTTCAGAGATGATACATGAATCAGTGCTTGCTGCAGATGTTAAATAGTTGAACTAACGTTCCATCGTTTTAGAGTTGTCAATGTCTTGAGTAGTAGTTTGATTAGGCACTTTAGTTTCAATAGATTGATTACCACCAGCATCAGAATTCTGTAACTCTTCTTTCAATCCCTTAGCTGCTTCTTTAACTTCAAGCTTTGCCTTTGGATGAAGATCTTCTGGGCCTTTTCCTTTAGTATCCAAACCTTGTTGTAGATTAGTGCTTTTCATTTTATTATGCTGCTCGTGCTCAGGTAGGTCAACGACCGAATTGAAAAGAATTTTTATTATATTTTTTAGCAGTTCTAAAAAACCTCCGCTTCTGCCTTCTCTTTGTTCTTGAGGTTTATTTTTCTCATTAGGTTCTTTTTTACTATTACTTTTAGGCATTTTTAACTCAACTATCATAACGCTTAATAAAATTCTACGTGCAAATTGTTAAATAACAGTTAACAATCTAGGATTTATTATTTACAGATGGATATTATTTTAGCAACAGGTGGCACAGGCGGACACATTTTTCCAGCTATAACTTTAGCAAGAGCACTAAAGGCACAAGGATATAGTTGCATAGTATTTACTGATAAAAAAACAAATAAAAATACTGACGTGGGAAACTACACCTTGCCATTATGTAAACCAAGCAGCAACAAATTTAAGTTTTTCCTTTTCTTGATATACAGCTCTATGTTAGCACTGTATCAAGTAAGAAAATTAAAACCAAAATCGGTCATTGGTTTTGGTAGCTATGCTTCTTTTCCAACTCTTCTTGCAGCAAGAGTTCTTTCTATACCTATAATTTTACATGAACAAAACACAGTTTTAGGGAGAGTAAATAGATTCTTTTTCAAGAGTGCAAAATTAATTGCAACCAGCTTTCCGGAGACTAAATATGCAGAGTGCAATAAATGTATTTTTACAGGAAATTTTGTTGATATAAAAGCACAGAGCCATTCTAGCACTGAGAAAATCCTAAATATATTGGTCATAGCAGGCAGCCAAGGTGCAGATTTTTTTGATGATGTAGTAAGCAGCGTAATTTGTGATTTACCTATTAAAATGAAAAAGAAAATTAGAGTGACGCAGCAATGTACGAAGAAAAATTTAAACAAGGTCAAAAGTCTATACAAAAGTGAAAAGATCGATTGTGAATTGAGTGAATTTTTTGATGATATGGAGAATAGACTGGCCAATGCTCACTTGGTAATTAGCAGAGCAGGAGCAACTTCAATAGCAGAGATCACTCTTGCTAGGCGTTCTGCTATATATATTCCTTACCCTTACTCAAAAGATAATCACCAATTTTATAACGCAAAATATATTGAAGACTCGAGAGCAGCTATAATAGTTAAGCAGAATAGTGAAGCAAAAAAAAATCTAACAGAGGTACTATTTGATCTATTAAATAATTCTCAAAAATTGCGTGATATGACCAATAGTACAGAAAAAACAGGGATAAAGAATGGGACTACTAAGTTTGTTAAGGTGATTGTTCACAGGTTTAGTTGATGGCTGCTTGCTTTTTCTTCAAACACGTCCCAAAGATCCTTTTCTAGCGATATATTATACAATTTATTGATATAAACTACTCCCGTGGGTGAAGTTGTGTTAATTTCGAGCAGGAAGTCATCTATAATATCAATACCAACAAATATTAGCCCTCTTTTCTTTAATTCAGGACCAATTTTGTTACATATTTCACTGTTTCTATCGTTCATTTGAGCGGGCTCAAAACTTGCTCCAAGTCGCATGTTTGTTCTGATCTCTCCACTGATTTTTGGAATTCGTTTCATTACACCAATTGGTTGGCCATAAAGTAGCAATATTCTTTTATCTTTATCTATGTTTTTACAAAATGATTGTGCAATCACAGGGCATTCGTATTTTGCTATCATGAGATCCACTACTACTTGAATACTATTCTCATCTTGTATTCTTATCACATCGTTTCCTCCATAACTATACAATGGCTTCAGAATAATATCTTGATAGTTGTAGTAGAAATCTCTAATCATTGATATATTTTCAGTAATCAAAGTTGGCGGAATTAGCTCTGGAAATAATGAAGTTATCAATTTTTCAGGACAATTTCTTATTTCTGTTGGATTGTTAATTACCAATGCGCTGGTTTTTTCCAAGATATATGTTGTTGTAATATAACGCATATCAAAGGGTGGATCCTGTCTGATAAATATGATGTCCATTTCATTCAAGTTGGTTGCTACATCCTCTTTAGAGATAAAACTAAAATCATCAACGCTGACTTTCCGAGCCAGAGCAATTGGATGGTTTAGCTTTAGTGCTAAATTGTTAGGAGCATAGACAAAAACTTCGTGCTTCCTCCTTTGTGCTTCCTTTATTAGCACGAATGTAGTGTCAGTTTCAAAATTTATATTTTCATCCATCTGAAAGGCAACTTTCATTTATGTTCTCTACCTATTGTCACAATTGTACAAATGTTATAATTTGAAAGCGATTTTTGCCTAATGGCGTAACTTACTGTACCTATATCGTACATAACTTACAACTTGTTTTACTCCCTTTACTTTTCTTGCAATTGCTATTACAGCTTTTAATTCCGCTTTATTTTGGGCTATACCCATCAAATAAACAACTCTATCAACCGTATTAACGCTATAATTAATTGACTTAATATTTCTTTTTCCCAGGAGTCTTGTTCTTATTTCCGCTGTTATCATGCCATCTACAGTGGTGTCTAGCATGGAAGCCATTTGAATTGGTATTACTCTTATTTCATTTATCACTTCTTTAATTTCTTTTTGCTGCCAAGCTATTTTTTCTGCTGTAAGTTGTTTTTCAGGAGTGTCAACACTTCCAATGAGCAATACTCTTCCTTCACTTACTTTAACCTTTATGGATGAAAATAGCCCATGTTTTAAGAGCCCCTTATTAATTCTGATGACCATAGTCGTATCATCAATGATATTTCCCAAGGATTTGTCCTGCATTGTTATTGCTGTTGCTGTCGCTGTAGCCACCACACCACCTATTATAAGGGTTGTGCAACCACTTTGTGTCATCAAAAAAATTGCGAGTAAGAAGCTTGTTATTAATCTCATTATTGATTTTCAGGGTTTAGAGCTTTCATTAAGAAATGTTAATAAGCTTTTTTGATTGTGTAAATACCATAAATTAAGTAAGACTTTAAATCTTGAATATTTTTAATGGAATACCTATAATAGGGTACTGAAAATTTCTTGCGGATATGGCGGAATTGGTAGACGTGCCAGGTTTAGGTCCTGGTGAGCTTGCTCGTGGGGGTTCAAGTCCCTCTATCCGCACTTTAAAGTCATGTAACTTAGGTTTTAAGGGAAAATTTATAATCACTAAATACACTTTTGTTTGTGTAAAAACCTGTTCTTAAGGATTGTGTTTAACTTAAATTCTGGTAAAATGACTCTATTAAGATATGAATTAAAATGTTAATAAAATGAATTATGATGTCTAATAATATACCTCAAAATACAGTCGAAGTAAGTAGCGTATATACCTACAAAGAGCTTAGTATAGATAAACTAAAGTATGAGTATGAAATCACAGTTGGTAGTGATTATATAAAACAAAAGGTAAATTCCAGGTTGCAAGAGATAGCAGAAAATGCAAAATCACCTGGATTTAGGGCTGGAAAGATGCCCTATGACCTTGTTGTTGCAAATTATAAAAACGAGGCTTTGGAATATGTGATAAATAATACAATTGATTATTGCTCAAGTGATTTGATGAAAAAAATTGAAGTCAAGTCTCACATTTATCCTAAGGTTGATGTTATATCATTACCAGATCTGGGCAAAGAAAATGAGGAGGGCAATTTTGTATACAAGCTATCTTTTGAGTCGATGCCTGAAGTACCGATGATAGATCTTGACAAAATAAACTTAAAGAAAATTGAAGCAAAGATTGAAGAGGAATATATAAAAGAATTTATTGATTCTATCAAAACAAAGTTCCCCAATTTTGCCTCTGTTGATGATGCTTCTTATCAAGCGAAAGATGGGGATAAATTGATAATTGATTTTGAAGGGCGGATTAGGAATAAGCTCTTTCAAGGTGGAAGTAGCAAAGATTTTGCCGTTAATTTAGGGTCTGGCACATTTATTAATGGTTTTGAAGATCAATTAACTGGTATGAAAAAGGGAGAAACAAAGAACTTTAAGTTGAAATTTCCTGAAAATTACCAAGCCATTTCCCTTGCAGGACAGGAAGCTGATTTTTCTGTGCGAGTTAATGAGATTCAAATTGCCAAAGATTTTGAAAATGATGATGAAATAGCTAAGAGTATTGGGTTTAAAGATTATTCTTTTCTAATAAATCATGCAAAAAAAATGATTGGTGATCAGTGCACCGAAATGAGAAATCTCTTAATTAAAAAGGAGCTGTTTGATTATTTGGATGCTAATTATAGTTTTGATTTACCCACAGACGTAGTAAAACAGGAGCAACAAAGAATGGAAGGAGAGTTGGGTGCTCAAAATGATTCTCGTAAAGAAGCTGAAAAACGTGTAAAGCTTGCTATGTTATTTATGAAATTTAGTGCAGAACATAAAATATCATTAACTCAAAATGATGTTTTGGGTGTTCTTGTAAATCAATATGTCAGTAAAGATGTGCAATTTGACAGAGTACTTAAGCATTTTGAATCAAATAAACAATTTCAAGAATTAGTTAGAGGGCAAGCGCTTGAGTATAAAGTGACAGATTATATAATAGAAAAAGTTAGTAAAGAAGAGCAGATTGTTTCTGTGAAAGAATTAAAGGAATTATTTGATAATATTTAATAGGAAAAGGTATGACTCTTATACCAATTGTAGTTGAACAAACTAGTCGCGGTGAGCGCGCTTATGACATATATTCAAGACTAGTGAAAGAAAGAATAATTTTTGTAACAGGTCCTATTGAAGACAATATGGCCAGTGTAATAGTAGCACAGCTTTTATTTTTAGAATCGGAAAATCCCGATAAAGACATTTGTATGTACATCAACTCACCAGGTGGTGTTGTAACTGCTGGTTTGTCGATCTACGATACAATGCAGTATATAAACCCAGACGTTTCAACTTTATGTATAGGTCAAGCTGCGTCTATGGGTTCTTTATTGCTTGCAGCTGGTACAAAAGGTAAGCGCTACTCTCTACCTCATTCAAGAATTATGATACATCAGCCATCTGGTGGTTATCATGGTCAAGCAACTGATATAGAAATACATGCTAATGAAATTTTGCGGGTTAAGAAAAAACTAAATCAAATTTATGAAAAACATACTGGAAATTCACTGAAGAAAATTGAAGGAATGATGGAAAGAGATAAATTCATGGATCCTGAAGAAGCAAGGAAAATTGGCTTAATTGACAGGGTGATAGCTGAGCGTACAGATATTGAAATTGAAAATATTAAAGTTAAACAAAAGGTGGGTTAATGGATAACAATAATGATTTACACTACTGTTCTTTTTGCAACAAGGCGCAAGATGAAGTAGATAAATTGATTACTAACTCTTCGGATGGTTTAAAGGTGTTTATTTGTAATGAGTGCATAGAATTATCCCATAAAGCAATAAGTCAAAAGAAAGATAGATCTTTTAATTCAGATCGTATATCTGATATGAAGCTGTTACTAAAGAAACCTGAGGATATAAAAAACTTTCTCAGCAAGAATGTTGTAGGTCAAGAACACGCGCAACACGTTTTATCTGTAGCTATGTATAACCATTGTCAATCCATGGTACAATTTCATGCTATAAGTGATATTGAAATCGAGAAGTCAAATATAATGCTTATTGGTCCCACTGGTTCTGGTAAGACTTTGCTAGCCAAAACACTTGCTAAAGTTTCAGATGTGCCATTTGCTATGGCTGATGCGACAACTTTAACTGAGGCAGGTTATGTGGGTGATGATGTAGAAAGCGTGTTGTCGCGTTTATTACAAGCTGCAAATTATGACGTTGTAAAAGCACAGCGTGGTATAGTGTTTATAGATGAAATAGACAAGATTACAAGAAAATCTGAAAGCACTTCAATAACCCGTGACGTTTCAGGTGAAGGGGTCCAGCAAGCTCTGCTTAAGATTATGGAGGGTACAGTTGCTTATGTTCCGCCACAAGGAGGGCGAAAACACCCACAACAAGAGTTTATACAAGTGGATACTAGTAACATACTGTTTATTTGTGGAGGAGCTTTTGAAGGCCTCGATAAAATTATTGAAGCGAGAAAAAAGGGAACGTCAGTTGGCTTTGGAGCAGATATAAGTCAGTCTAAAGAGCAAAAGAAAAAGAATGCTTTACATGATGTTCAACCTGAAGATTTAATCAAATTCGGTTTAATACCCGAATTTGTAGGGCGGGTTCCAATAACTGCTGTTTTAGATGAGCTGGATCATGAAGATTTAATACATGTGTTGACAGAGCCAAGGAATGCACTAATAAAACAGTACAAAGCATTGCTTGCGTTTAGCAAAGTAAACCTTGAGTTTTCAGATGAAGCAATATCAGCTATTGCTAAAAAGGCTATAAGCTACAAAACAGGTGCAAGAATGTTACGTGCTATCTTGGAGTCACTTTTGCTTGACATTATGTATACATCTGGAAACGGAGGCTTTGAAGGTAGCACTATAGTAATCACTAAGAAAATGGTAGAATTAGGAAAAGCAACAGTTAATCATAATAACAATGGCAATGTTATAACGGTTAATGATTAATTTGAGGCATATATTATGAACATTGAACGTGCTGTAAGCTCTAGTTTTACTGCATTGCCAGTATTACCTTTAAGAGATGTAGTAATTTTTCCAAATATAATGGTGCCTTTATTCATAGGCAGAGAAAAATCTGTTAATGCACTAGAGTATGCAATAAGTAGTAGTAATCACCAAAATGAGATTTTTCTTGTAGCACAGAAAGATGGCTCTGTTGATAATCCAGAGCCTGAAGATCTTTATGAAGTAGGTGTGTTAGCAAGCATTGTACAACCGTTAATAAAATTACCTGACAATGCAGTAAAAGTTATAATCCGGGGGATAAGAAGGGGAAGAGTTGTAGAATATATTAGCTCTCATACTTTATTACAAGCCAGGGTAGAGTTAGACAGTCATTATAAAGAAGATGAAGACAATATTGACTTAGAAGCTTTAAGGCGATCTGTTGTAGACGCGTTCGATAGCTGGTGTAAGCTAAACAAGAAAAATCAGCCCGAGGTTGACATTAACTCCATTGATCAAATCAAAGAAATTGATCAACTTGTAGACACGGTAGCTTCACATTTAAATATAAAAGTATCAGATAAACAAAGCATACTTGAGGCTTATGACCCAGAAGAGCGTTTAAAAAAAGCTTTTGCTTTTATTGAGAGAGAAATGAGTATTTTGAACGCACAAAACCGTTTATATAAGACAATTAAATCGCAAGTTGAAAGCACTCAGAAAGTTTACTACCTTAACGAGCAATTGAAAGCTATACAGAAAGAATTAGGCGAATTTGAGAATGGTGATGAAGGGAATATACTCAATGAATTTGAAAAAAAGATAAATGAAACAAAGCTTTCTCAGGAAGCAAGAGAGAAAGCTATAACTGATTTGAAGAGATACAAGAAAATGAATCCCATTTCTCCTGAAGCTACAGTTATATCTAGTTACTTGCATTGGTTGCTTGAGTTGCCATGGGGAAAGTACAAAGATGCAAAAATTAACTTAAATGCAGCTAAGAAAATCTTAGATGAAAATCATTATGGCATAGAGAAAGTAAAAGATAGAATAATAGAGTTTTTAGCGGTATTAAAAAGAGTAAAAGAGATAAAAGGTCCTATACTTTGCTTAGTTGGACCGCCAGGTGTTGGTAAAACTTCTTTGGCTAAATCTATGGCAAGAGCAGTAGGAAGAGATTTTGTTCGTATAGCTCTTGGTGGTGTGCGTGATGAGTCCGAGATACGAGGGCATAGGAAAACTTATATTGGCTCAATGCCTGGTAAAATCATTCAACACATGAAAAAAGCTAATTCATGCAACCCGCTTTTTCTGCTTGATGAAATAGATAAGATGGGTTCTGATTCGCGTGGCGATCCTGCGTCTGCATTACTTGAGGTTTTAGATACTGAGCACAATAAACACTTTACGGATCATTACTTGGAAGTTGAGTTTGATCTTTCAAGTGTAATGTTTGTAGCTACGGCAAACAGCTTAAATTTACCACATCCTTTGCGTGATAGGATGGAAATTATACAATTGTCCGGGTATACTGAAGATGAAAAAATCAGTATTGCTACACACCACCTTATTCCGAAGTTAAAGAAGGAGCATGGTTTGTATCAGAAGGAATGGGACGTAACTAATGAGGCGTTATACGAGTTGATACGTTTATATACACGTGAAAGTGGTGTGCGGAGTATGGAAAGGGAGCTTGCAAAGCTCATGAGAAAGGCAGTTAAAGAAATATTGACTGATAAAAATAAGAAAATATCCGTAGTGGTTGACAATTTACAAGATTATTTAGGGGTACGTAAATATACCTTTGGCATTGCGGAAAATGAGAGTTTAGTAGGAATAGTAACTGGGCTCGCCTATACTGAAACAGGTGGTGATATTTTGATGATAGAATCGGTCCTAATTCCGGGCAAGGGAGAAATAAAATACACAGGAAAGCTTGGGGAGGTTATGCAAGAATCTATAAAAGCTGCGTATAGTTATATTCGATCAAATTGTTTGTTTTTTGGTATAAAGCCCGAAAAATTCCAAAATAATGATATACATTTGCATGTACCTGAGGGTGCTGTACCAAAAGATGGCCCTTCTGCTGGCGGCGCGGTATGTACGTCTATTGTTTCTCTTATGACAAATATACCAGTTAACAAAAATGTTGCTATGACAGGCGAAGTGACATTGCGTGGTAGAGTTTTAGCTATCGGGGGCTTGAGAGAAAAATTGCTTGCAGCTCTCAGAGGATCAATCAAAACTGTGATTATACCAAGTGAAAATGAGAAAGATATGCAAGAAATTCCGGCAAGCATCAAAGAAGGGATCAACGTAGTTTTTGCTAAGAATATTGATGAAGTTATGAAAGTTGCTTTAATGCACCCTACTACTCCAATTAATGGTGATGATAATCAAAATAGTGTGCCTTCCTCTATAGAAAATAAAGATGATACTTTTCCTATGTCGGAAACATTGAAGCATTAGATTAAGAAGGTATTATACAATCTCCACTTCTTTTTTATCCGGCAAAAACCCACCAACTTGTGTGTCCCATAAGGATATGACTTGCTTTGTTGTTATGTCATTCATATTTTTTACTTATTCTATCTCCCAGTTTAATTCAAGTAGATGATATATTATAATAGTCCTTTTCATGGAAACCTTTTCTGGTAGATTGCTTTCTAGAAAAACATTGGTCAAGGTGCCAACTGTGGTTTATAATAATATAAATTATATCATAGTTGATTTGCGTTTATCAGAGCTGAGGTATGTTTTATTTTACAAATTTTTTGCCTATTTTACTGTTCCTATTTCTTTTTGTAGGAAGCGGCATATATTTTACTGTTCTTGGCGTGTCAAATGCTTTTTATCAGTTATCTCCACTAGTAGCCATTGTTCCTGCCATAGCTTTGGGTTGGGTTTTATACAAGGGCAATACTGAAGAAAAAATGTATGCCTTTCTAGATGGGGTAAGAGATCTTAATATTATCACTATGTGCATCATTTTTTTACTTGCAGGTGCATTCAGTGAAGTATAGCTCTTTTTACAATAATCCGAACAGATCATAATATGCTACTGCTCTACCATAGCCATAAGCACATATCTTATCCTATTCGGACTATTGCGAGAAGTGCTATAACTAAAGCAATCGGTAGTGCTGATGCCACAGTTATAGCTCTTTTTACAATAATCCGAACAGACCGTAATATGCTACTGGCCTGCTATAGCCATAAAC
>NZ_JAPQLF010000130.1:15780-18872 GCF_028982105.1 Wolbachia endosymbiont of Drosophila bicornuta
CTACTGGCCTGCTATAGCCATAAACACATATCTTATCGCATTCGGACTATTATAAGAAAGGCTATAATTTGGCTCTTTCATTTATACCAACACAATTTTTACTCATAGGATTATTTTTTGTAGCAGCTTTCATCTCCACTGCTATTGGTACATCAATGGGCACCATTGCAACAATTGCTCCTATTGCAGTTGAACTGACACAAGCTGGGATTTCTCCTTCCTTAGGAGTGGAAACCGTTGTAGGAGGAGCAATGTTTGGCGACAATTTATCTATTATCTCTGATACTACAATTGCATCTGTGATGTCTCAAAAGGCTGATATAAAGAAAAAATTAAAACTGAATGCAAAAGTGGCACTAATTGCTTCTATATTCACAATAATTATATTATTTTATGGCTCAAGCAATAGTGCTGCTATTTCAGTTAAGGAGTATTCTTTATTGCTTGTGGCTCCTTACATCATACTTATATTGCTTGCAAACTTTGGAATCAATGTATTTACGGCATTGGTTTTAAGCATAACTTTTGCTGGAATTATTGGATTTATAAATAACAACAATCATGGTTTATTGTTTTTAAGCCAAAACATCACCAAAGGGTTTATGAGTATGCATGAAATTATGCTACTGTCATTGATGTTTGGCGGGCTTTCAGGACTAGTAGGTAAAAATTCTAAGGAGTTTGCAGATAAACTTTCATCTTGGGTTATGATACAACGTTGTGGACAAAAAACTGCACAGTTATTTATTGCAAAAATAGTCAGCATATTTGATATTTTACTTGCAAATAATACCATCGCTATAATTTTTAGCGGTGAAATTGCTAGAGATATTGCTAAGAAATATGAAATACCGCCTCACTATAGTGCAGCATGGCTAGGCATATTTTCTTGTGTATTTCAAGGATTAATACCGTATGACGCTCAATTGCTTTTGGCTAGCACTATTGCTGGAGTTTCACCTTTGGCAGTCATGCCACACGTATACTATTGCTATGTTTTAGGTATTATTGCAGTGTTATATATTGTATTGAACAAAATTGAGAAAAAAGATTGTGCTTAATATACAAGACAACGCTCCGCTCTGTAGAAAATGGATGTTCTTGGCAGTATGTGCTCTTGCTTGCTCTGGGTTACTGTCAATAATTGTTATTTTTCTACGATTGCCTTTTATCTCCTCTCTTGTTCCTTCTGCACAATATATTTTTGATAATGCGCTGGTAATACACGTGAACTTGTCAATTTTAGTGTGGATGTGCTCTATAATATCTCTGCTCTTTATCATAAACCTACAAAATACCAATAGTTGGTTTAACTTTTCATGGGTTCTATCAACCCTTTCGATGCTGCTCATGTTTATATCCGCATTCGTTCCAAACACTGAAGTTATCAAAAGTAATTATATTCCCGTGTTACAAAACAAATTATTTTTGTTTGGACTCAGTTTGTTTATTGCCAGTATATTAGTAAATACAATGCTAGCATACACATCAAAAAAAGAGGTTTCATTTCTCTCTGTTGGGCAAATTGGGCTAGTTATTATACTTGTATCGTCATTTCTTTGCTTTGTTTTAGCATATAATAATATGCCTCCAGGTCTATATCACTCAGATAATAATTTATTTTACGAATATCTCTTTTGGGGAGGCGGACATTTATTGCAGTTTGCTTTTACTCAAGGAATGTTTTTAGTCTATTTAATAATGCTAAGTTCCAATGATATTAGTCTAGCTTCAAGCAATAAAATTACTATTTTACCACTATTTATAAACACGATTTTAGCTGTAGGCGCACCGTTTGTATATTTTGTTTATCCAGTTGATAGTGCCAAGTTAATACAGTTTTTTACTTGGCATATGAGGATTGCTGGAGCAGTTTTGCCGTGCTTTTTGATAATATTAGTGTGCTACAACATCAGAACTTTTATTAATGATAAAAGCAACTATTTATTACATTCATTTTTGTTGTTCACTTATGGAGATGTGCTCGGAGTGTTGACTATTGAAGGTAATGTCACGATTCCTGCTCATTATCACGGTTCTGTAGTTGGGATCACTATAGCTTTTATGAATTGCATTTATTGGCTGTTACCCAAATTAAACTTTAAAGAGGTAAAAAACTCCATGGTAAGATTACAGATTTATGCCTACAGTGTAGGGCATTTTCTCCATATTACTGGCCTTGTGTGGCTTGGTGGATATGGTGCTTTAAGGAAGGTTGCAGATCTGCCAAGCATTTCGTCAATGTTAGCACGCACGTGCTTCATTATAGGTGGCGCTATATCAGTTGTTGGTGGAATGTTGTTCGTAATAATTGTGCTTTTACATCTGTTAAAAGGCAAAGCGCGTACCAACTGACCCATAGAAACGAAAAAACTTCCTTGACAAACTCCGCCAGCGCCCTTATCATGATACTGAAGGTATTCAGTTATCTTCATCTGTGCAGATTAAACAGCAAGAAAACAACGTAGTTGGCGTCTTATTTTTAATTTTTTGCACTATGTGCACCTTATGTCTTCACAACGTTTTTAGGTTTTTACCTATAAAAGCTGAAACGCGCTTATAAGTCGTTTTAATAATGCTAAGTTCCAATGATATTAGTCTAGCTTCAAGCAATAAAATTACTATTTTACCACTAAGACAGTATAGTACGCCAATTTGCAGGATTAGAGAGTGAACACTAATTACCACTGGGTTTCTTTTGCCTTTTTTTCTGCTTAGTAAATTTCTTAAACATTTTAGCTAAAGTTAGTTGCACTTAAAAGCAGCTAAATTGCAGCGTTTAAGACTTAAAAAACGCCAAATACTTAAAATAGACAATGACTAGGGTTTCTTTTGCCTTTTTTTTTGTTTAGTAAATTTCTTAATGTTTATAGCTAAACGACAACCGTCATCCCGCTGCTTGTTAGCTGATGAGATACCGCGGCGGTATGACGTAGGACTGCTGTCATTCCAGTGCTCCTTTTTTTGTCATCCGAGTAGCTGACACTCTCCTCCTTTGTCATCCCAGTGCCCAGACACTGGGATCCAGCATTTCACGCAATCCCATCAAGAACGTTGTATTTTACATAACACTTTTATGCTTACCAACTTAA
>NZ_JAPQLF010000131.1:0-2047 GCF_028982105.1 Wolbachia endosymbiont of Drosophila bicornuta
TAACTTTTGGACCAAATGTATCCGCAGTAACACCTTCTGGTAGCCTGCTACTTTTTCTTTTTCCACACTTGCAACAGCGGCCATTGGTATTCCACAACATAAGCTGGCAAATCAACTTTTTGATGAATGTATGGCTCTTTCGATATCGCAATTTCTCCTCCGCACTCGCAAGAACTCTATTTTCACCACTTCATCTGCTTCCATTTTAGGGCGATACTTTCCTTCATGCCCAATCTGTGCCCCTATTTTCCTGTCACTTTTTTTCTTTTTCTTCTTTAGCTTGTATAACTCTTTTGAGCTCGGTATCGATGAATTTTGTGAATTCAGACCTAGTCTTTCTTTCAATTCAGCATTTTCGATTCTTAGCGCCTTATTCTCAGATCTAAAATTTTCGTTTTCTATCTCTAACCTCTTTATCTCTAGACCTGCTGCGAATCAAGCGATAAAAAAGGTGAATAAAATCAAGGTTAACTAAAAGGCGTGCTTAAGATTTACAATACCAGCAATAATATTGAACCTCAAGTTATATTTTTTCTGAAAATTGCGATAAACATTCGACATAATCTTAAATATCTTTATCTCTCGGATCTTATTTTCTACTCTCATTCTAAATGATGCTAACCTTCTATTATGCTCTTTCTGCTCTGGAGTTAATGGCTTTTTACGATACTTTTTATATGGAATTATAACATTGCTTTGCAATTTTTGCCAACCTTGATATCCAGAATCAGCATGTTTTATGCTATCAAGTGGTAAATATTTTTCTTGTTTCCTTATGCGAAAATCACTAATTCTACCACGGTATGACTTTGACACTGATAAAATTCTTCCTCCTTCTTCGATAATAATCTCAGTTTTCATAGTGTTGGTTCTTTTTTTTCCTGAATATGATTTCTTCCGTTTTTTACTATCTTCTGGCCTCTGTATTTGCTTCTAAGAAACTTCCCATTAGTTATTCCTGTTGAACTAAGATATAACCGAACTCCTGTGCCTTTTTGATTAAATTTTTTACAACTTTCTCTTTGTAACGTGTTTCATAATAATCTATTCCTCTTTCTACATATTCTTGTCCATACTTCAACATACTATAAAAGATACATGCTAATTTCCTTGCCGTAGCAGTAATCGCTTTTGGTGCACATAGTCGTTTTTTTAACCTTCTACAATATGCACCTATTCCGCTATTGCTTCTTGATACACAGTGAGCAGCCATTCGAAATGCATTCGCGGCACGATTAATGACTTTACGTGTTCTTGTGCTAAACACTTTTTCCCCTGTAATTTTATTAGCAGGGCTTAGCCCCAACCACGAAGTAAAATGCTTTTCTGATCGCCATTTATTATAGTTATAGCTCTTTTTACAATAATCCGAACAGATCATAATATGCTACTGCTCTACCATAGCCATAAGCACATATCTTATCCTATTCGGACTATTGCGAGAAGTGCTATAATACCAACTTCCGAAATGATAGTTTGTACAGTTAGTATATCCAATCCAGGAATTTTGGTAAAATCTATACCAGTTACTCGATATAATTCTTCATGCAAAGCAAAGTTTGGTTTACTTTTTCTATACTTATTTTTCTCTTCACCTAACTTTTTACTCTCATCAGACTTTGTCTCAAATGTTTTATAATATTCTTCAATGCTCCTGTCACATTCTGCTACTTTTTCCTGATAAATATTATATAGCTCAAATTCTTGCTTTAATGTAAATAGGTGTTCTTTCCTATAGTTTCCTGCTAATGCTTTTGCAATAACAGATTTATCACTTTTTATTCGTCCATCTCTTAGTTCAGCCAATTTTTCAGGATTACTCTCACCATCTATTATTGCTTTAATAATTTGCATTCCAGTTACACCAGTTGTATCGCTTATAACTTTATGTAGTTGAATATTCATTTGTGTTAGCGCTTTTTGCATACGCAAAGTATGTGTAGAAGCATTTTCAATTAAATTTTTACGTTGCCGAACATATAGCTCTTTTTACAATAATCCGAACAGATCATAATATGCTACTGCTCTACCATAGCCATAAGCACAT
>NZ_JAPQLF010000131.1:2097-6303 GCF_028982105.1 Wolbachia endosymbiont of Drosophila bicornuta
ACTGCTCTACCATAGCCATAAGCACATATCTTATCCTATTCGGACTATTGCGAGAAGTGCTATAACTACGCAATACACACATTTGATCATCTGGCCTAAATGACCCTTGGAGTAACCCGTAACTGTGTAGTTGTTGAATCCATTGACAATCTTGCACATCTGATTTTCTCCCAGGTACATTTTTAACATGTTTTGCGTTTACCAGTTTTACTTCAAATCCGTGTGATTCAAGTACTTGAAACAAAGGAATCCAGTACACTCCTGTTGACTCCATGGCTACTGTATTAACTTTACATTTTTTCAACCATTTTGCTATGTTGCAGAGATCTTCGGTAAAGCAGCTAAATTTTTGTATACGTTCTTCATCGCTTCCTTCGTGTACACATACATAATGTACAGCCGATCCAACATCGATTCCTGCTGCATTAGGATTCGTTATCTCTAATTTATAGCACTTCTCGCAATAGTCCGAATAGGATAAGATATGTGCTGATGGCTATGGTAGAGCAGTAGCATATTATGATCTGTTCGGATTATTGTAAAAAGAGCTATACTTTTGACCTTTGCCATTTTTAATCTCCATTATATAATAATCCATAGTTGAGAAGTGCTTAGCTTGGGACGTTTGAGTTATACATTCTTCTAATCGAGGTAGCACAAAAGGCTCCATCAGTGATTCGACCGTTCCCCCAAAGCCACGCTGTTCTACGGGCACTTAAGGCACCATTGCACAGTTCGGCTATAACTGCAAAAAACTCTTCTCTACAAAATTATATATAAAATTTGCTATACACTCAGCTAGGAAGTTTCTTTTTGGTTTGACAGGTTTTATCTGTCCTGCGCTGTTCTGTAACATCAGCCAAAATCTTCAGTATTTTTTCTGGCGTCATACTTCTATCTTTTGTTATAGTCACTTTTTTGGCGAGTAATGTCTCTATTCTCTTAAGTAACCTACATACATTTGCGTTGTGCACATTGAATAGGCATCCTAAAAATCTATGTGTTATGTAAGTGCGATAGTACAAAATTACGCAAAACAACTTATCTTCCAGAGTTGGTAGTTTTGATCTTCTACCATGACACTTTTTCTGTTTTTCAAGTTTTTTCCATCCAGACCTCACTTTTTCTACTACTTTTTCGAACTCCTCTATACTTAAACCTGTTATATTACGAAAGTTTCTTGGGTGTTTTTTCATATTATAGTAACTAAAGCTCATTTTTTTTCCTTACTTGATCTGCTTATTCTTCTTCTACCTCTCTCACATCATTTTTTCAATCACCTTTTGCAGCAGGTCTAATCAAATTTCTTATCTTGCGGTTTTATTTGCAATATTGCTACCACACTGACCAACAAGCAGAAGACTATATAAAGCCCAGCAGCAAGGTTTGTTTGAGGAAATGTTACAGTCAACCAAATACAAACCATAGGAGTAAATCCTCCATGTAACGCATAAGAGATATTGCGTGATAAGCTCACACCACTAAATCTAACATTGGTAGGAAAGAGTTCAGATGCAACTATTCCTATAGGATTTATACCCCTTTCTATTATAGAAAGAGCCATTACACTAAGCATAATTATAAGATAACTTTTATAGTAGTATGCAGTAGATAACACAGGACAACACAGTACCATTGTGATCACTGTAAATAAGATTGCAGTGCGCTCTTTTCCTACTTTATCAGCTAACATTCCGAGCGCTATTGAAGATACCGGCATTAATATACTGGTTATAATGAGCACAATTTCATTGACATATGTTGTTACATACGTCTCAACCGACACTATTTCTTTTGCAATTGTTCGAAGAAATATGGTAAATCCAACAGCAACATTAACAGGTACAGATACTAAAACGGCAAGTAACAGAGCTCTCTTGTAGCGTTTTATAAGCTCTATTATTGGCAAATCAGATAAATTCCTTTGTTTTCGACTTTCTTCATATGCTGGAGTTTCTCCTAATGTGTATACACTATATGCGCTGATTAACCCCAAAACAAATGAAAAAGTAAACGGCAACCTCCAACCCCAAGCGTTAAAATCAGTGTTTTTTTTGCAGATGATCACTACAATCACAGAGAGCAAGATGCCAATGGAGCGACCAAAACTTATTATTCCAAAAAACATTCCTAGTTTTTTCTTATTAGGTAAATGCTCTATGAGATAAACAGAACTGCCTCCTTGTTCAGCGCCAAGCGCAATCCCTTGTGTCACATGGATTGCAAGAAGCAATATAGTGGAGGTTATACCTATTTTACTATAACCTGGAATAAACGCAACGAGACTAGACGGAATCGATATTAGCAAGATAGCGATTGTTAATGCCATTCTCCTTCCATACCTGTCACCAATGTGACCAAATATGAATGCGCCAAGTGGCCTTACCATAGCGCCCAGTCCTGCAATTCCAAACAATTGCAGTATGCTGTAGTAAACATCTTTTGCACAACAAAACTCTCTACTAATTATGTTAACCAGATCGATAAAGAGCATATGGTCATACCATATTGCGATTCTGGAGAGAATAGCTGATATCAACACCCTTGTTTGCACTAAATTCAATTCGTAAATGTTTGCTTATTCTATTCTGGCTGCTTTTTGGGATTTTGCAACCTAAGGTGTGGGTTGACTTTTTTATTATGGTGTGTGAAACTAAAATGTTATTAACATAGGGACAAAGTTATGGTGGGTGTAATTTATTTAGCGTGCTAGGCGTGGCAGCAATAATAGGAGCTATAATAGGCACTTTAATAGGTCTCTTACTAAGTTTCACTAGTCTTTCACCTCTGATAACAGGCGGAACTGTTGGAGCCATCTATGTAGTGCCATTAATTGCAGCTTTCATAACAATTCTTTTGTATCCAATTCCATATGAGCGTCATAGCGGGTTAACATTAAAAGAAACTGCGTGTCTAGCTGGCGTGTTTATTGGAAGTGTTGCAGCCGGAGTTGGCCTTGTTGCATGTGGCTTGACTCCAATAATTAAAGTAGATTCTTTATCGTCTTTATCAACTACAGTTAGTTCTTTGTTAGCTATGGGAGCTACAATACCAGTACTTCTGATTGCAACTGCAATTGGAGTAGCTATTGTAATCGAGCTTGCTGAGCAAGCTAAGGAGTACATATCAGGTAAAATAATGCAAGCAGAAAAAGAACCTGTGACTGATATACATGAAGAACCAGGCTCTAAAATGGAAGAAACAGAAGAAGAAAAGACTGCTGGAAATGGGTGGAAAGTACCTACGTAAACTGCTTTTTTTATTGAAAAATTTAGAAAGATGTTGTAAAATTGTTATAGTAATAGATTTTGGTAAAACATATGGCAGATTCAGGTATTAACATTAGCGAAAAAGTTTTAAAGAATCTTACTCGCTTGGCTAAAGTGAAAAACCAATCAGTTCAAGAGCTAGCAGAGGGGTTTATACAAGAAGCGATTGAGCATGAGGAAGATATAGCGATAGTCAAACTCGCTATCCAACGTGACACCAGAAATGCAAAATTCATCAGGCATGAAGACATCAACTGGGGATAAGTACCTAATCTGTTATTATGAGGAAAATGTAGTTCACGAAGATATTCCAAGTCACACTGCCATTAAGTTAAGGAAAAAAGATAGATTTTATGGGATAATGATTTATAACAATAAGTTTAAAGGTAGTATGAGTAAAAAAGGCAGTAATAAAATTTATTCAAAATGAATTGGCAAGTCTAGAATTTATAGAATCCCATAAATCATCTTCAAAAGATTTTATGAGAAAGAGGAAGTTATCTTTTATTGACATATTTATCTTAATTTTAAGAAAAAGTGTAAAGTCGCTGCAAGTGATACTAAACGAATTTATTTTATATAGGAAAAAAGACTATACCGTTACTGCTAGTGCTTTTAGTCAAGCAAGAAAAAAAATGAAACACAGTGCATTTTCAGAAATTAACGAAGGTGTGGTTTCCTTGTACTACCAAGACCAAAAATTTAAAACTTGTTTTGGCTTTAGAGTGTTAGCTCTTGATGCCTCCAAAATCATTTTACCAACAAGCGTTGAAATAAAAAATGAATTTGGCTCAAGAAAAATACGTAACCAAAAACCAAAAGATTTAGGTGATTATGCAAGTGCAACCTTTGCGGTTTGTTAAGATGTGCTAAATAATGTTGCCATAAGGTCAGTGTTAGATAGAGGTATAGCTCTTTTTACAATAATCCGAACAGA